>JALOLV010000062.1 GCA_025455785.1 Spirosomataceae bacterium
CCCCACTTCGGGATGTTTAAAAACTCGGCTGGTGAAGACCTAATTGACCAACTTAAATTTATGGCCGACAATGGTTTTATGGCTCTCGAAGACAACGGAATGCTAACCCGCAGCAAAGAAACCCAAACCAAAATTGGCGAAACGCTTGCCAAATTGGGTATGGCTATGGGCGTTTTTGTGATTGATGGTGGAGACAACTGGAAAACCTCATTGGCAACAGGCAAAGCCGAATTTAAGGAGAATTTCTTGAAAACTTGTAGGACATCGGTCGAGGTAGCCAAAAGAGTAAATGCCAAATGGATGACGGTTGTGCCGGGGTATTTTGACCGTACTTTACCGATGGGTATCCAAACCGCCAATGTGGTTGATGCTCTACGTCGAGGAGCTGAGATTTTAGAGCCTCACGGTTTGGTCATGGTACTCGAACCATTGAGCGACAACGCCGATTTGTTCCTTCGATTCTCCGACCAAACATACATGATTTGCAAAGCGGTTAATAGTCCATCGTGCAAGATTTTGTTTGATATGTGGCACATGCAACGCAACGAAGGACGCATAACCCGAAACATGGATTTGGTTTGGGAAGAGATAGCGTACTTTCAAATTGGTGATGAGCCGGGTCGCAAAGAACCAACAACTGGCGAAATGAATTACAAAAACCTCTTTAAGCATATTTACGATAGAGCTAAAGCCGAGAAAAAAGAATTTATTATGGGTATGGAGCATGGTAATTTCTACCCGGGTAAAGACGGCGAATTGAAACTTATCGAAGCCTACAAGCAGAGTGACAGTTTTTGATTGAGCTATAATTTGAATTCTAAGAATTGATACAAATTTTACCATTTTTATAGGATAGGGCTTTCCTCCCATCCTATGAAAATGGTCAGTAATTAAGATAGTCTCGACTTGGTATAAGTTGAAAAACACTTAGGTGAATTTTTAAAATTAAATTTATGAAAAAAGTACTGTACGTCCTTTTAGGATTAATTGGAATTGGTGGTGTAGCTTATGTGGCAGGTCCGAAGCCGAATCCGCCTAAAGTCCAAGAATACTCGTTTGATTTACCCGATGATTTAATCGAATTGGAGAAACAAATCAATGAATCCGAAAAAGCTGTGGTCGGATTAAAACCCGATAACCAAGCCAGAATCATTTGGGCCGATACCGCCAACAAAACCAAGACAAAAGTTGCATTGGTTTATATTCACGGTTTTTCGGCGAGCCAAGAAGAAGGAGACCCTGTGGCGAGTAATTTGGCTAAAAAATTCAACGCTAATCTTTATTTAGCGAGAGTGGCCGAGCATGGATTAGACTTAGGAGACAGTACTTTAAAGAATTTTACGGCCGATAAAGCCATCGAATCGGCTGAAAAAGCCTTGGCAATTGCCAAAAAATTAGGCGATGAAGTACATATCATTGGCACTTCGTTTGGCGGAGCATTGACGCTGTATTTAGCATCGAAACATCCCGAAATCAAAACAATTACGCTGTATTCGCCATGTATTGCCGTTTTTGATAAAACTGCCGAAATCTTGGATAATCCGTGGGGGTTGCAGATTGCAAGGCAAGTTAGAGGTAGCGAATTTAATGACATCAAGCCCAAAAACGAAACCCAACCCAAATACTGGTCAATGCACTATCGGTTGGAGGCATTGGTCGAATTACAAAATCTCTTAACAAATCTGATGACTCCCGAGACATTCGCTAATGTAAAATGCCCTACATTGCTTTGCTATTACTACAAAGATGAAGAAAACCAAGACAAAGTAGTATCGGTGCCAGCCTTATTGAAAATGTATGACGAACTGGGTAGTACTCAAAAAGAAAAAGTGGCCTTCCCGAATGCCAACCACCATGTTTTGGCTTCGTATGTTTTATCAGAAGATTGGAAAGGAGTGCAAAACAAAACTGAAGATTTCTTGGCTAAATACATAAAGTAAAAGCAGAGATTTACTCTGCTTTTGACTAAAAAGTTGTTATAGATTCTTGCAATTTTTTAGTGTGCAGATTCGGTAACGGTAATCTGTCTTTTAGCTTCAGTTGTGCGTTTTATAAACAATTCAAAGAAATATAGTTTAGCTCAATATTAAAACCAAAAAGCCACAAGTGGTAGCTTGTGGCTTCAATTTGGTTGTATCTAAACCGTAAGTGGTAACCTTAGAAATTGCGTAACCACTCAATAAATTCATTTTTCCGGCGTCGAGCAATAGGCACTTCAAAATTATCGGAGGTTAAAACTACTCCTCCGTCCTTATTTAGTACCCTCTCAATGTGGTAATAGCTCACCAAATGAGAATCATGTACTCGATAAAAATCGTATTCTTCGAGCAATTCTTGAAAACTCTTCAAATCTCTCGACGATACTATCGTTTTAAGTTTCGGCAAATGTAATATCGTGAATCCACGAGCCGATTCGCACCTAATAATACTCTCGACCTCGACTAATTCGATACCCATCTGGGTTGGAATGGTAATTTTATTTTTTCGGTTTCGGGGGTTTTGCAGTGTCTGAACCAAGTTTTTGAGGTTATCAAACATACCTCTATCTTTGATTTCGGAAAAAGCTTTAGCAACTGCTTCTTTTAGGTCATCAACGGCCACAGGCTTGAGTAGATAATCCAAAGCTGAAAACTTTATGGCATTGATAGCGTATCTATCGTAGGCCGTAACAAAAATTACTTTAAAACTGGGGTTCGGAAAAAGCGTAAGCAAATCAAAACCCGAGCCATTGGGCATTTCGATATCTAAGAATACAATATCGGGGTCGGTTTCATTAATTTGTGTTTGAGCCTCGGCTAATGTATTTGCTTTACCGACAATCTGAATCTCTTTACAAAATTCGTTTAGCAAAATAGCAAGCGAATCTACTGCATTTGGTTCATCATCGACCAAAATGGCTTTGAGGGTATTCATACTTAATTAATGTAAATCTTTATCTCTATACGTGTACCTGTTGCATTATTTGATTCATCTACTTTGTCAATAACGTTGATTGAAACGTCTATATTATCTAAAATCTGCAAAGTTCTCATTCTTTCTTCGGTTATCTCCATAGCCCTTGATTTATAAGATTTCAAAGACTTATTTTTGAGTTCGGCGGCTTTGGCTCGACCGACTCCGTCATCATCAATAACGCAGAGTAGCTGATTTTCTTGTTGGTCGAAACTCACAATCAAATTACCTTTATTTTCTTTGTAGAGTAATCCGTGATTTATTGCATTTTCGACAAAAGGTTGTATCAACATCGACGGGATTTCGATACTCGGATTAACATTTTCGGATTGAATAATCTCAAATTCGAATTTATCTCTAAACCTCACTTTTTCGAGTTTTATGTATCGCTCTATAAGTAAAACTTCCTCTTGAATCGAAATATATTTATCACGAGAAGACTCCAAAAATGCACGAATCAGTTTAGAAAAGTTTGTCAAATAATCATTAGCCGTCAAAAAATCTTTGTTTAGAATAAAACTTTGAATCGAACTCAAGGCGTTAAACACAAAATGTGGATTCATCTGCGACTGAAGAGCCTGTAATTCTAAATCGGCAAATTTTTTATTGATTTCAATTGCTTTATTTTGGTTACGTTTAAAAACCTTAAACCCAGAATATACAATTGCCAAAACAAGGCCCACGATTGATAAATAAAACCACCATGTTTGCCAAAATGGCGGCAGAATCTCAAATTTAATGGGTACGAAATTTTTGAGAGGTTTGTTTTCAATATCGGTTGCTCGCAGTTCAAATTCATAACTCCCCGGGGGCAAGGTGGTAAACTCTCGTTTTAAATCACTTGTAGTGTGCCACTCGTTGTCGATACCCGTCATGCGGTACTCGTACTTAATATTTCTATCGCTTTTGTAAGACAGCCCCACAAACTCCAACTCGATGTTATTTTGGTTGTACTTGAGCCGATAATCATTGTGTAATGTAGTGTCTCGACGATTGACCTTGACGTTCTTAACTACAAGCGGCGAAGCCTCTACACTATCGACTCGGTTTGCAAAGAAATTATCAAGATTAATAATCACCAATCCATTGTTTGTACCCGCAAAAAGTTTATTTCCATCGGCATAAACCGAGTGAATCTCTTGTGTAGGTAGCCCTTGCAAAACCGAAATTTTGTTGTATGTGTATTTGAGTGGACTTTCGGATTGAACCGAAATTACATGAACACCGTCATTGGTTGCCATCCAGATACGATTTACTGATTTGTCAAAATAAAAATTTTTGATAATCATACCATTCAATTCGCTGATTACATCAACCTTGTTATCTCGAACTCGATAGATACCAAAGCCATCGGTCGCTACCCAAAGGTTATCTTGGTTATCGGTTAGTAAATCGGTAATTGGTTGGTTAGCGATTGGGTACTTTGATTTGAGTGTAGATAATAAATCAAGGTCGTTGTTATTTTTTTTAATTAAGCCGATTCCGGTCCCGAAATAAATTTCACCATTTGTCAACTCTTCGATTGCAAACGAGCGGTAACCGAGATTTCTGAAAGCGAACTCTATGTAAACATTATTTTTGTTTTGCTGTAAATAATGAACATTTTTTCCCGTAATTATATATTGTATATTCTTATCATTTGTTTGCAAAATATCCTTCACTGAAACATTTTTAAACAATAAATGTCTGTCATCTGAGAATTTGAAATTTGTGAAATTATAAAATATTACCTCTTGAAATTTAATTTTTTTATAAACTTCGGCGTCTTTAAGGTGCATTAATGAATTGTTAATCCAAGCAATCAAAACTCCACCGCTTGCATCAGCCACAATTTTGCTTATCGAAACCTTCATTTGGTCTTCGAACTCCATCAATCGAAGTTTTTGATTTTCATATATAAACAATTGTCCAAGGTCGGTTCCAATCCAAATTCTATTTCTTGCATCACGGCAAATAGCCTTTACAGCTACATTCTCAAGAATATTAAATACTTTAGATTTTATAGCCTCTTGGGTAAGCATTAGCAACCCATCTTGTTTAGATGAAATCCAAACATTGAATTCTTTGTCAATAAAAAGGCTATTTACGCCTAATTCATCAATAAAATCATATTCTTTTTGCCGATTTAAGTTTTTATCAATCACAAACTGTTCTTTTTCGGTTGTGATTAAGCACAAATCCGTATTTCCAATTTTACTAAAATAAATTATTCTATTATTAGGAAACATACTTAACTCTTTCAAGTCTTTCTTAAAAATATTTTTTCCATTTGCAGTCCAAATCGAACTAACTTTACAGAATAGATTACGGTCAGGAAAATGTAAAGAGCAGAGGATACTTTCACCTTCAAAAAAATCTTTGCTATAATTCCTAACTTTATCGACTTTTCCATCCAAGATAAATTGTAAGTTTTCAGCAAATGTTCTTTGTTGTTGTGGGTATCCTTCTTCAAAAACCTTTGTTTTATTCTTTTTTACATATAGGTACAAATCTTTATAAATGTCAAAAAATGTAGCCAAAGAGTATTCTGCACTTAGGTAGTTGAGTGCAGTTTTACCATTTTCTATCTCTATTACACTTTCATAAGATTTAAACGCAAGTATTTTATCCCCTTTTTTTTGAAAAAACATTACATGGTCAAACTGAGCTTTGGGGTCTAAATCTTTAACTTTAATACTATGAAATTTATGCTCTTTTAAGTCATAATAAAGTATTGTATGTGCATAGCTTGTAAACCAGAGTCTTTTTTGAGAGTCTTCGGCGATTCCCCAAATATCGTTGTACGGAAGTCCCTCTTTGGTAGTAAATTTCTCAAAGCGATAGCCATCAAAACGAGCCAAACCTTTATCGGTACAAACCCAAATGTAGCCTTCGGAATCTTGAAATGTACGGTAAATATGAGAACTCGGCAGCCCGTCATCTACGGTGTAGCGACGTAGATGGGGGGTCTGAGCCTTAGAAAAGACGAAATAGCAACTAAAAAACAAAAAGAGTAAAACTTTTTTCATTCATTCGTTTTACAGAATCGCACAAATCCAAAGTGCAATGGTACAGCAACCTAACCCGAGGGATTCTCGGCCTAATTCGATATTGATAGTCTTCATGCCCATTTCATCGAGCAAAAGACCCTCCCAAGCCGGCGGAAATTGATTGATTGCCCACATCAAATACAGCAATCCAATCATAAAATACATGAGTTTTTCTCCTTTTTTCTGAAGTTTATAATAACACAAATAGGCCGCAATCAGATAAACAGGAATCCATACAAAAGGGTCGGGGTCGTTGTACTGAACAGCGGCAAAAAGAATAAACACAATCACAAGAAACCATAGCAGGATGGTTCGGCCCCAAAGAGGATTTTTCTCTGACATTTCCACGTTATTTGATATAAAGGTTAGATTATTACTCGTTAAGTTAGCATTCTTTTGTAAATAACTAACGTTATTTTTTAGTCATTAATTTCTATAAATTAATTGATAATCAAGATAAACAATTGTTGATTGACCAATTACAAACAAATCAAATCTCTTTATTCGTGTTCGGCTAAAAATAAATCAACAAAGCCGAAATTATTACCATCAAAAAGCCCTAAATCGCTTAGTTTTAGCGATGGAATAACCAAAAGTGCCATAAACGATAAACTCATAAATGGTGATTTGAGCGTACAACCCAACTGTTCTTTTACAAATTTATCAATCATTGTGTAATCTTCGGCAATTTTATAACCGTCTTGATTGCTCATCAATCCTGCGACTGGTAATGGTAAAACTCCACGTTTACTATTGCTAACCGCCGAAACCCCTCCTTTCTCACGAATTACCAAATTTATCGCCTCACAGATTGATTCATCATCAACTCCGACAGCAATTATGTTATGAGAATCATGCCCGACCGATGATGCTATCGCTCCTTCTTTTAAACCAAAAGCATTGATAAACGCTATCGCTGGTTTAGAATTTTTATACCGATTGACAACGACTACTTTCAAAACATCTTGTTCGGTATCCGAAATCACAAAGCCTTTATCTACTTTAGGTTTGACCAATAATTGATTAGTTATCAACTGACCATCAATGGCCTGAATGCACCGTAATTTACCATCATTGACAGATACCTTTAATCGCTCAGGAGTGATGGGCTCGCAATCGAAATTATTGACAATTTCAGAGGTAAGATTTGGCAATAATGATACTCCATTTTCGGCAACCTTTTCGCCATTAAGATAAGTCGAAAGAATATTAAAATTCTCTAAATTATCAATCACGATAAAATCGGCGAGGTCTCCTTCGCGGAGCAAACCAATTGGCATTCGATAATGCAAAACTGGATTCAAACAAGCCATTCTCAACACTTTAAATATATCTATCCCGTGCAAAATAGCCCTTTTTACCAACTGATTGATATGCCCTTCAACGAGGTTATCGGGGTGTTTATCATCTGAGCAAAACATCATTTCGGTATAGAACTCATGTGCAAGCGGAATTAACTCTTCAAAGTTTTTGGCAGCACTCCCCTCTCTTATCAGGATTTTCATTCCGAGTTTGAGTTTCTCTAAAGCCTCGGGTTTCGTAAAACACTCGTGGTCGGTTTCGATACCTACATCGATGTATTTTTTTGCCGATGCTCCACGAAGCCCGGGTGCATGACCATCAATAGGTTTATTGAATGCCTGAGCCAGCTGAATCTTCTGCATTACCATTGGGTCTTCGTTTAAAACACCCGGAAAATTCATCATCTCGGCCAAATACCCAACCTCTCTGTAGCCAAACAAATGTGCAATATCTCTTGCAGTTACTTCGGCACCTGCGGTTTCAAATGTGGTAGCTGGTACGCACGACGGAGCCCCAAAACAAACTTTAAATGGTACTCTTCGGCTATCTTCAATCATGTATTTTACACCCTCTACCCCCAACACATTGGCAATCTCATGCGGGTCCGAAACCGTACCTACAGTACCATGAACAACTGCCAAACGAGCAAATTGTACGGGAGTTAGCATCGAACTCTCAATGTGTACATGGGCATCAACAAACCCCGGAAGTATGTAATTTTCGCCAGTCTTTTCTGCTCCTAAGTAGTTAATTTCTTGAATTCTGCCATTATCAAAGCCTATCGTACCGTATTCGATAGTCGAATCAAAAACATTTACTATGTTTCCCGAAATAATATTCATGCACCAGTGGGTTTCGGGTTTCAGAATTAGTCATTACCAATCAGAAACCTATTTTTGTTTTGTGCCTAAAAATAAGAAAGAAAAAAATAATAACAAATGTTACTTTCTCGGAGAGGTTCAGTCAAAAGAATAAATTAGCTCATAACAACTTGAATGTGACTGATTTTGCAAATCTGTGAGTGAACCAAAAGCTCTAAGATTTAACTACGGGTAAACGAAACATCAGACAAAGCGGAACGGTTGTTCCGCTTTGTTTTTTTGGTGGCTTCCAATGTTTATAATTTTTTAAAGATTTTTGGAGTGAATTATTCGTTTCTGTTGTACTTTTGTAGAAATTAATCAAAAATAGAAATACTTATGTTTGGCTATCAATATCCTACTTGGCTTGCAATTGGTTTCTTTGTAGTACTTTTAGTTATTTCTTATATAGTTGGAAAATGGTTGGTAAAAAACGACCGTAACTACAAAGGCATGTAATGCGATATTTAATTGAAGTGTGGTCTTTCTTCGTTTTCTCAGAAATTAAACCACACTTCAAATCCTTTTTAGTAAATACCCTCTTCTAAGTGGTATATTTTTTTATCAGGAAGTTTCTTCGATAATAGCCTCGCCACAATCGCACTACGTGTTCCGTTTGTGCAAACTACAATGATGTTTTTGTAATCATTCAATTCATCCAAACGCTCGGTTATTTCGTGCGGAGGAATGTTGATTCCACCTATATTAAAATCGGCAAACTCCCATTTTTCTTGTACATCCACAATAACAGAATCTTGTTTGCTTATAAGTTCTTCTAATTCTTTTTGAGTAATTGATTGGTATTCAGTCATACAAAATTTTGATTTTAAATCTGAGGGTTGAAATTAAAAATTCTATTGTTCAGGGCAAAAATGACAAAGTATTAAAACCGATTTTCGATATTTGTCTCATCATATACTTCCAAATATAATTCAATCATGCCTCTCTTAAACTATAAAAAAACATTATTGTGCCTTTTGATTATGGTTGCTTGCCTCAACTACAACATAGCAAAAGCCCAATCCGAAGCAAAACCCCGAATCGTCATCACGGCCGACCCCGAATTAGATGATAACAATTCGTTGATTCGACTCATTTTGTATAGTACCGATTTGCAAATCGAAGGACTAATATATGCAAGTAGTCAATTTCATTGGTCGGGCGATGGAAAAGGTACAAAATGGCACGTTCCGGGCAGAGAATACGACCGCTTTGGTATGAATCAATGCCCATGCGAAAGTTGGCGTTGGGCAAAAGGCGAAAAATTCATTCATGAAATTATCAATGCTTATGCAAAAGCATACCCGAATCTGAAAGTACATAACAAAGATTATCCAACTCCTGAGTATCTAAAATCAAAAATTCGATACGGAAATATTGAATTTGATGGCGATTTCTCAAAAGACACAGAAGGCTCTAATCTAATTAAATCATTGATTTTAGATAATAAACCGGGCCAACTATATATCACAGTTTGGGGCGGTGCAAGCACCATCGCGAGAGCCTTGAAATCTATCCAAGACCAATACGAGTTCACTACCGATTGGACTAATATCAAAGCTAAAATTGCTCGAAAAGTAGTTTTATTACCATCGGGCGACCAAGACGATACCATAGCAAAATACATTAAATCTGATTGGCCCGAAATCGAAACTCGACAGTTTAGAGATGCTCCAAATTATGGTTATGGTGCTCAATTAAGAGCCAAAGAACTCAATAAACCTTTACTTACACCTGCTTGGATGCAGGAAAACGTAACATCTCGTGGAGCATTGGGTAGTTTATACAGAGTTTGGGGCGATGGCAAACAAATGGTAAAAGGCGACATGGTCGATTATTTCGGTCTATCGGGTTATACAAGCGAAGAACTAAAAAAAATGGGTTATTTCGTTTGGATGCCTCCACAAGAAAAAGGCTCATGGCTTGGCGAAGGCGACAATGCAACTTTTATGAATATGCTCGGAAATGGGCTTCGTGCTTATGAAAAAGGAAATTATGGAGGTTGGGGTGGTAGAACTCGAACTTTACCCGAAGGACCAAATATATTTGCAGCCGAAACTACTGCTGAACAAATGGCAGCTCAAATGGGAAATTCAAATAGTCAATCAAATAATGATGCGGTTGCGTTTCCAGAGTTTTTTCCGGCTGCTCAAAATAGCTTTGCAGCTCGTATGAAGTGGGCGGTTACTCCTAAATTTATGGATGCCAACCATGAACCAACTGTCAAGATTCAAGGAAATTTGAAGGTGATGGCCAATACAGGTCAAAAAATTAAATTAAACGGATTCGTTTCAGACCCCGATGGCGATAAAGTTTCGGTAAGATGGTGGCAGATACCCGCAGGAAGCTATCAAAATAAAGTCGAAATCAACAATGTAGAATCCTTGCAAGCTGAAATATTAGTTCCGAAAGATGCTAAAGCAGGTCAAACGATTCACATTATTTTAGAGGCAAACGATAATGGCTCGCCAATGCTAACCAGCTATCAAAGAGTGATAATTATGGTTAGATAGTAGCATTGTCGTACGTATTTTCGTGATAATTGTTAAAATTATTCAGTTTAATAATCAATAATTCATCAGTGCATAATATTTAGTCTATTTAACTTTTTTTTGAGTTTATTCGGTTTGACCTATCAACTGATAAACTAATTTTATATTTAGGAAATAAAACCTTTATTTTGTCGTCAGAATTATTAATTGTCAAAAATACACCTATTCATAATGCTACTACTCGGTCTCGACATCGGAACATCCTCAATTAAGGCATCAGTTGTAGATGCCGATACCCAAACCGTCATTGCGTCGGCACAATATCCCGACACAGAGGCTCCCATTTCATCACCACAGGCTGGCTGGGCAGAGCAAGACCCCGAAATGTGGTGGAACAACAGCATTGAAGCCATAAAAAGAGTCAATGCAAGTGGTAAATTCGACCCAAAAGCAATCGGAGCAATCGGCATAGCCTACCAAATGCACGGATTGGTGATGGTTGATAAAAATAAAAACGTATTGCGTCCATCAATCATTTGGTGCGATAGCCGTGCGGTTGAGATTGGACAAAGAGCATTTGAAGACATCGGGGCAGATATTTGTTTGAGTCATTTGCTCAATTCGCCGGGGAATTTTACCGCATCGAAATTGGCGTGGGTTCAAGAAAACGAACCGCATGTTTATGAGCAATGCGATAAAATCATGCTTCCGGGCGATTATATCGCTATGAAATTGACCGATGAAATCACGACATCAAATTCTGGACTTTCGGAAGGAATTTTCTGGGATTTCCAATCGGATGATGTTTCGACAGATATTCTTGATTATTACGAATTCGATGAGAATCTCATTCCTGAAATCCGTCCGGTATTTTCAGAACACGGAAAGACAACCGCTCAAGTGGCCGCTCTTCTGGGAATCAATGCGGGCGTACCAGTAACCTACAAAGCCGGCGACCAGCCCAATAACGCACTCTCACTCGATGTCTTGAATCCGGGTGAAATCGCTGCCACCGCGGGTACGTCGGGGGTAGTTTATGCCGTAAGCGACCAAATCAGCTACGACCCACAATCTCGAATTAATTCGTTTGCACACGTAAATCACGGATTAAATGGCGAAAACCGAATCGGTATCTTACTTTGCATTAACGGGACGGGTATT
>JALOLV010000063.1 GCA_025455785.1 Spirosomataceae bacterium
TTCCTAAAAATAACGTCCTCATATTTACTCATTTTTTTGGTTTAACAAATCCGATATTTTTCTAATCGTTTTTACCAATTTTATAGGTTGTGAAATAACCTGATTGATTTAAAGGTTAGAATCCGTAGCACGGCTTGGAGTTTTACAGCTAAAAATATTGTGTTAGTACTGCTCATTCTGCTTAACTAATGTGGTGGTTTTATCAAAATTGATAGGCATTTTATTCGCTTTTCAAGCTATTCACTGGATTCATCAAAGCGGCTTTTATGGACTGATAACTCACTGTAAGTAAGGCGATTAAAATCGCTAAAGCACCTGCCAAGGCGAATATCCACCAAGAAATTTCGATTCGGTAGGAGAAATCCTGTAACCACTTATCCATGAAAAAATAAGCGATTGGAGTGGCTATGACGATGGCAATAAGAACCAATTTTAAAAAGTCGGATGCCAATCTCTTTGGTTCTTAATTGAGTGGCATAAGTAACCAGCCCAAACAGACCCATGCAAGAAATAATGATTGCTAAAATCGAGAAAATTAAAATAATTTTGGCTGTTTTTTGGTCATTAAAATACAGTTTTTCTAAATCTTGGTTTACAAAACCGTAACTAATCGGGCTGTTCGATTCAAATTTTTGATAAATTTTACTGATTTCGGCAATTGTCTTTTCAACTTGCTGAGGTTTGGTTCTTATCAAGAGGTTGAAATAAAATTCTTTTGGTCTGTATCTAAAAATAAACGGTTCGATTTGAACACTAAGTGGCCTAAAATGAAAATCCCGCACCACGCCCACAACCTCGCCCTCAAGCCCCCAAAATTTCACTTTTTTGCCCAATGCTGTTTTAGGTGTCCAACCCATTTGTTTTACGGCCGTTTCGTTGAGTAAATAAGTGCCAATTTTATCGTTTGTATCTCTTGCGATAGCCTTTGAAAAATTCCTTCCACTCACGATTCGGGCTCCAACCGTTTCCAAAAAATCAGCATCTGTGTTGATTTGTGTAACCAAGAAATCGGCATTTTGAGATTGCCCTTCCCACTCAATATTTGATGAATTACTCACATTTACCAGATTATTGGTAGTTGCAGAGGCAGATTCGACACCCGTCAATTTTAACACTTCATTTTTCATCAGCAAGGTCTTTTGCCTCAAATCACCTTTCATTCTGAAATACATCAGGTTTTGTTTATCAAAACCCAAGTTTTTTTGTTGGATAAATCGAAGTTGATTGTAAATCGTGATTGTGAAGACAATCAAAACAACTGAAAGTGTAAACTGCCCAACCACCAATATTTTACGGAAATTACCACTTGAATTAATCGTAAAAACACCTTTCAGAACTTTTGTAGGAGAAAATGACGAAAGGATAAGTGCTGGATAAATACCTGAAAATAAGGATATTACGACAGCGAAAGTGCTTATGGTAATCCAAAACAGAAGATTTGATGTTGGAATAGTTAGGTTTTTGTCGGCCAGTTGGTTGAGGATTGGTAAAAACTGTGAGGTCAATACAAAAGCTACACAAGTCGCTATCAAAACGATTAGCATGGCTTCGAAGAGAAACTGAAAAACCAGATTTCTCTGACCAGCCCCAACTACCTTTCTTACGCCTACTTCTTTGGTGCGTTGTGATGCCCTTGCGGTGGCTAAATTGATAAAATTAAAAACGGCAATCAGCAAAATCACTAAGCCAACCGTGATAAAAAGATACACATAAAAAATATCGCTTCTCTTGCCCCAATCGGTCTGAAAATCAAATTTTGATTGCAAGTAAATTTCAGAAAGCCGCTGTAAATAGAGTTTTTTATCATTATCGTTGGCATATTTTTTTAGACCATCGACAATCTTCTGCTCAAATACTGCTTTATCAACTTTGGGGTTAAGTTGTAGGTAAGTATGAAAACTGTTGCTATTCCATTTCATACTCCATTCATCATGTTTTTCGATGAGTTTGAATGGAATAAAAATCTCAGATTGGATGTGAGAATTTACTGGTAAATTTTGAGCAATCCCGACAACCTTCAATGGGAAATTCTGAAAAGATTGAAGCGTAATGATTTGCCCGATAATACTTTGCTGTTTCCAGTTTTCGCCAAAAAGTATCGCAACAGATTTCTCGGTTAGTATAATTTCATCAGGATTTTCAAATAATTGATTGGGGTTTCCTTTGATAAGTTTAAAATCAAATATCTTAAAAAAAGAAGGGTCAATGACTGAAATATCGCTTGATTCTAATTTTTGGGTTTTATTCTGAATCAATCCGCCTTGCCTACCAATCCTAAGCGTTTGTTTGATTTCAGCAAAATCTTTCTTGAGAGCATCTGCCAATGGTCCGGGTGTTACAGCTACCGGATGTACCCCATCTTCTTGTTTTTGGGTTTCGGTGATTCTATAAATTGAGTCAAAGTTTTTATGAAAACGGTCGTGATTATACTCATCGTAAATAAACAGAGAAATTAATATTACCACCGATAATCCCAAGCCCAGCCCAGTAATATTGATGAATGAATAAACCCTATTTTTCAGAAGGTTTCGGATTGCTATTTTTAGATAATTGCGTATCATAATTGACATGGGTTTAACGCTGTAAGGGGTTCAAAACCCTGACAGCGTTGTTATTTACTCCGTTTTTAATGATTTCATAGGATTCACCAATGCCGCTTTAATAGCCTGATAACTCACTGTAACGAAGGCAATCAATGTGGCCAAGATACCAGCCGAAGCAAAAATCCACCATTCGATTTTGATACGATAGACAAAGTCTGACAGCCATTTATCCATAAAATAATAAGCTATCGGGCTGGCGATGACGATTGAGACAAAGACCAATTTTAAGAAATCTCTTGATAGTAAGGTAGTTATACTCGTAACCGATGCCCCTAAAACCTTGCGGATACCGATTTCTTTGGTGCGTTGCTCGACTGTGAATGCAGCCAAGCCAAATAAGCCCAAACAAGCTATCAGAATTGCCAAAACCGCAAAACTGATGAAGACTTTTCCGATACGTTGTTCGTTACGATACATATTATCAAAGGCATCGTCCAAGAACTCATAATTGAGGGGAGTGCCGCCTGCTCTTGCCTTCCATTTTTCTTCGATTTTGGCGATACTCTGTTTAAAGTTATCGGAGTGGACTCTCACTGAAATCATTCCGTAAGGCCTTTTGGCTATGCACATCGAGAGGCTTGCTACATTCTCTCGCAGAGATGCGTAATTAAAGTTTTTGACTACTCCGATAATCGTATATGGAATCAAATCTTTTAGATTATTGCCATAAGTATATAATTTTTGTCCGATTGGATTTTTGTAGCCTGTTTGTTTGGCGGTGGTTTCGTTGATGATGATAGCCGACGAATCAGTTGGCATAGTTTTGTCAAAATCACGGCCAGCCACAAACTGCATTTTGAGTGTCTTGGTGTAGTCGAAGCCAACTTCCCAGAATTGCATCGTGATACCATTATCGGCACCAAGCTGCCCTTCTGGCCAGAAAATGGTATTGTTTCGGTAAGAAGGTGTTGGCAAAAACGCACTTATAGTAGCAGACTTTACGTCAGAAATTTGTAACAATTCGTTTTTGAATGATTCTAAACCATTTTCTAATAGGTTAGTATCTTTGATGATGATGACTTGTTGACGGTTGAAGCCAATGTTTTGTTTCTGAATGAAATCTAACTGACAGTAAATCACAATCGTGGAAATAATGAGAAATATCGAGGCAAAAAACTGAAAAACTACTAATCCGCTTCGTAGATAACTACCTTTGGTTGTAGTGCTTAGTTTGCCTTTTAGTACACTGATGGGCTTGAACGAAGACAAAAACAAAGCAGGATAAATACCAGCTAATAAGCCTACAATAATGGCAAAACCAAACAATGTAAACAGTAAGAGCGGTTTTTTTATGAACGAAAGGCTTAAACTTTTGGCCGATAAATCATTGAAAAATGGCAGAATTAAAATGGCAATGCCCAGCCCCAAGATGAAGGCTATTATGCTCATCAGGATAGATTCTGATAAAAACTGACTCATTAACATCGTACGCACCGACCCCATGACTTTACGCACACCCACTTCTTTTGCTCGATTGACTGAGCGTGCCGTGCTGAGGTTCATAAAATTTACACAGGCAATCAATAAAATGAAAAGGGCAATCGCCGAAAAAATATAGACATACTGGATACTACTATTGGGCGAAAGTTCAAAGAATTTATCAGAATGCAGATGAATATCGGTCAGTGGTGTCAAACCCAAAGTTACACGGTTACCCGATTTTTTTAGTTCGTCCATACTATTGATACCCATTACACTTCTAAATTGCGGCATCATGTATTTTTTGACGACACTCTCGAACTGCGATTGCAACTGCTCTGGTTTTGTACCTTCTTTAAGTACCAAATAAGTAAAAAAATTATTATTGAGCCAGTTTTTTGCTCTACTATCTGCCGAGCTTTCCATCGAAAGAATCATATTCCGACCCGCAAAATGCGAGTTTTCGGGAATATTCTTCATAACTCCCGTCACTTTGTAGGCTTTTTCGTCGATGGTCATTGTCATGCCCAAAGCTTTGGCTTTTCCGAAGTATTTTTGAGCAGTTTTTTCATCTACAACTATCGTGAATGGTTCTTTCAACGCCGTTTTGGCATCGCCTTCAATCAATGGAATATCAAAAACCTCAAAAACCGAATTATCGGCGAATATAGACATATTCTCACGGATACGCTGATTTCCTTTTTTGACCAAAATATCAATTGGTCTTAATCGGGCGAAGGTTTCGACGAATGGATAATCGTTTTTTAAAGCAGCCCCCATGCCATCCGAAACAGTCGCAAACGACCTATCTTGTCCACCAAACTTGACATCAAAATCAATCCGATAAATCCTGTCGGCTTTTTGATGGTATCGGTCGTAGCTGATTTCGTCTAAAACATAAAGCGTAATCAGCAGGCAAGTAGCCATACCGATGGCGAGTCCGCCGATATTGATTGCCGAGTAAACTTTATTGCGTTGAAGGTTTCTGAATGCGATTTTTAAATAATTGCGTATCATAATTGATATGGGTTTAACGTCCGCAGGGTTTTTGAACCCTGACAGCGTTGTCATTTACTCAGTTTTTAGTGATTTTACAGGGTTCATCAATGAAGCTCTAATGGCTTGATAACTCACTGTTAATAAAGCGATTATCAAGGCTAATACGAGAGCCAGTCCAAAATACCACCATTCGATTTCTATTTTATAGGCGTATTGCTGGAGCCAATCATTCATAAAGTAATAGGCCAACGGAAACCCAACTACCGAGGCAATTATCACAAGAATTATAAAATCTTTAGACAACATCCCGACTAAATTGATAACACTCGCACCAAGCACCTTGCGGATTCCGATTTCTTTGGTACGCTGCTCAGCAGTAAAAGACGCCAGTCCAAATAGCCCCAAACACGAGATAAAGATTGCCAAAAAAGCAAAGTAGTTGGCCAGAGTGCTTATACTTTGTTCTGAACGATACTGAGCATTGAGTTCTTGGTCGGTAAAACGGTATTCAAACGGGAAGTTTGGGTTAAACTTTTTAAATGCCGACTTCAGACTCACAATCGCCTGTTCGGTCTGACCAGCCTCGGCCCTTACAATGACCGACCCCCAGTTTTCGTTTCGGGGCTGCATACTTAAAATGATTGGCTCAATAGGTGCATAAAGAGATGCGATGTGGTAATCTTTCATTACGCCTACGATTTTACCACGTACTCCATTGCCCTCAATGATTTGCCCGATGGGGTCTTTGAAGCCCATCTTTTGGGCTGTTGTTTGGTTTATTAAAAAATTAGTGGTATCAGTCGAATACCGCTCTTCAAATTCACGCCCAGCAACCATCTTGATTCCCATTGTTTTGATATAATCGAAACTGACTCGATTGACGGCAAATAAAATAGTTTTGGTGGTATCTTTACCGGCCCACTTAAATCCACCAGTCGAACTGCCATTTTGTAAAGGGTCTGATTGGGTACAACTTACGTACTTTATGCCGGGGAGATTGATTAACTCTTGTTTAAATGATTGGAAGTTATTTAGTAAATCGCCTTCAAGGGGGGTGTAGATGAGTCCCTCTTTTTGGAATCCGAGGTGTTTATTGTGAATAAAATTAATTTGTCTATAAATCACAATCATACCTAAAATCAGCATTATTGATAGTCCAAACTGAAAAATTACCAACCCTTTTCGGAAGTACGCTGCACTTGGTTTAAATTTGAGAGAGCCTTTCAGGACTGTTATCGGATTCAGCGACGACATGAAAAGTGCTGGGTATGACCCCGAAACTAATCCCGTGATGAGAGTAAGACTCAGTATGACTATCCAAAATGATGGGTTTGAGAAATCTATCTGAAGTTTTTTCTGAGTAAGGTCGTTGAATATCGGCAGTAGTAATGATACGATTAAGATAGCAAGTATAATTCCAAAGCAGGCGATAAGGAGAGATTCGCCCAAAAATTGTCCAATCAAAGACCCTCTTACTGCTCCTACAACTTTACGGATACCAATCTCTTTGGCTCGTTTTATGGAGCGGGCAGTTGCCAAATTCATAAAGTTTATACATGCAATCACCAGTATAAAAATAGCTACAACCGAAAAAATCTTGGTGTATTCGATTCGCCCCCCGTCCAAGACACCATTCGAGAAGTTGCCATAAAGGTAGGCATCGCTGTTTTTTTGTAAAAATAAATCTACGTTGCTTTCAGGATTTTTGGTCTTGATGTAATCTTTGATTTTGGCATTCACTTTATCAATATCAGCATCGGCAGCCAATAACGCCATACAACGAGGCCCATTGCTCTGCCATTGGTTTGCCCACTGATTATCTTTAAACCATACCTCCCAGCTCATCAGGTAGTCAAATGTCAGTGTCGATGTTGCCGGAATCTCATCTAACACACCCGTTACCATTACATCTATTTTATTATCAATACGGATGCTTCTACCGATTGGGTCTTGGTTTTTGAAATATTTATTGGCTATTTTTTGCGAAATCACAACTCCATCAGGACGTTTGAGGGCTGTTTTGGCGTCTCCTTTTTGGAGATTAAACGAAAACATACTCAGAAAATCGCCTTGAACGAATCGACCATTCTCTTTATCGAAGGTATTGCCGACTTTGAAAAGGTGGGATTCCTCCCAGAGAATCTGACTTGCCATCTCAATTTCGGGAATATCCTTTACGATATTTTCGGCCAATATACCGGGGGTAGCTGTAAAAGTCTGAATCTGGCCAGTGTAGTGCTGGTTCTCCATAAATCGGTACAGTCGAGTATCATTTTTGTGGAATTTATCCATACTTAATTCATTCTGCACCCAAAGCATAATCATCAAGCTGCAAGCCATTCCGAGGGCAAGCCCCATGATATTGATAAGTGAGAATGTTTTGTTTTTCCAGATGTTTCGCCAAGCGATTTTTAGGTAATTGCGTATCATAATTGATATGGGTTTAACTCTGTCAGGGTTAAAAACCCTGACAGAGCTGTCATTTACTCAGTTTTTAGTGATTTCACCGGATTCATCAATGAGGCTCTAATGGCTTGAAAGCTCACTGTAAACAAGGCGATTAGCGTTATGGTAAGGCCTGCCAAAACAAACATCCACCACGAAACCTCGATGCGATACACGAAGTTTTGTAGCCATTTATCCATGATAAAATAGGCAATCGGACTCGCTACCACGATAGCAACACCTACCAGTTTCAGAAAATCTTTTGAAAGCAAAGCCGTAATACTTGCCACAGAAGCCCCCAAAACCTTGCGGATACCTATCTCTTTGGTGCGTTTTTCGGCAGTGAATGTTGCCAGTGCAAATAAGCCCAAACACCCAATAAACAACGCCAAACAAGTAAAAACCAAAATGACAGAGGCCGTCTGAGATTCAGATTTGTATAGTCTGGCAAAGGCGGTATCTAAAAAGTCGTATTCAAATGGTACCGACGGAGCAGCCGATTTCCAGATATTACTTACTTTTTCGATTATGGTTTTTTCGGTATTGGGCAAATACTGCACCGCCATGTATGAACCCCACGTTTGGTAGGTTTTAGAAGATTTATGGAAGATTGCTACAGGCTCAATGGCGGTTCGGACTGATGCCAAATGAAAATCTTTCATTACACCAATGACCTGAAAACGCTGATTTTGATTGCCCGGATAGCGTAACCATTTACCAATTGGATTTTTCCAGCCGATTGTTTTTACGGCGGCTTCATTGATAATCACCGAAGCCGAATCGCTCGTAGAATTATCCCTAAAATTGCGTCCGGCTATGATTTCTAATTTCAGTGTAGGTACAAAATATTCATCAGTCAAGAATGAGCTAATTGGCAAATCTTTAATGACAGGGCTGCTTTGATTGCCTTGTTCGGGTTCATAAAAATCGCCAAAACTACCCATTGAGGGCAAAAACGAAGAGTGTGTTACCTGCTTGATTTCAGGAATCTGAAGAAGATTTTGTCTGAATGTCTCCCTTGCGGCATTGCTCTCTAAATGCCTTACGTTGTTGATTATCAGTACATTGTCTTTGTTTAATCCTTGTTTAGAATTTTGGGCAAAAGTTAATTGACGATATACTACAAACGAACCCAGCATAAGTATCAGCGAAATCGAAAACTGAAATACTACCAAGCCGCTTCGTACGGTGGCAAAAGCCCCTACACCAGCGTTAGAATTAGTAGAACTTTTCAACGCCGTGAATTTTGAAAGATAAATGGCCGGATACAGCCCCGCTATCAACCCCGTCAGAATCGGCAACGTGAGCATGACAACCATGACATCCATTCTGTAAAGCGAATCAATAGAAAACTCGATTTGAGTCAGTTGATTAAACAACGGAAGAGCCAGATTTACCAAGAGTGTTGCTAATGCAAATGCGGCGAAACTCATCAGTGAAGATTCGACCAAAAACTGTCGAATCAAACTACCTCTCGAAGAGCCAAGAGCCTTGCGTACACCCACTTCTTTGGCACGTTTCATTGAGCGAGCCGTCGAGAGATTAATGAAATTGATACAAGCCAAAAGCAAAATAATGATTCCGATAATCCCAAACATTTCAACTTGCTCGCCATCGCCCAAGGTTTCGAGCCTTGATATTAGACTCGGGTAGCTAAGGTGCAATTGATTGAGTGGCAATAGTTTTATATTGTATTTATCGCCATTTTTGATTTTTTCTTCAAAGTTTTGCCCAATTCGTGCAAATGCCGACGGAGCATACTTCTTGACCATTTCAGGAAACTTCGCTTCCATCTTAGCGATGGTGTTTTCATCAATCGGAGTTTTGAACTTTGCCCAAGTATCCATTTGAAGCCAAATCCAGCTCCATGCAAAACGCTCAATTACTCCAAAACTTTTGGTTGGTAGTAAAAAACCAAAGCGTAAAGTCGAAGCAGACGGTAGGTTTTTCATTACTCCCGTCACGGTAAATAATCGGTCATTTACCGAGATACTCTGACCTACTGCGGCTTCGTTTCCAAAGTATTTTTGGGCAATTTCTTCGGTAATCACCAAGCTGAGCGGATTATTCAAGGCGTCGGCGTTTCCCGCTATCATTTCAAAACCAAAAAGTTTTAAGAAGGTAGAATCCACTGCCATCGCATTCGATTCATTAAAAATCAAGGGTTGAGAGCCTTGTACGTCTCTTTTTACAAGAACTTCACCCAAGTTGAAAGTACGAGCTGTCATCTCGATTTCGGGATAATCGGCCGAAATTCGAAGCCCCAATGGCGGCGGCGTATTGGTTGTTAGACCTTCGGTATTGGCATCTTTTATCTCGATACCTACAGCGGCGATTTTATCGGCGTCGGGTACAAACGAATCAAAGTTTTTTTCGTGAAAGAAATATACCGCCAAAAACCAGCAAGCAGCCAGCCCAACGGCCAATCCGATGAGATTAGTAAAGGTAAAGAATGGTTGTCTGAATCCGTTACGAATGATTATTTTCAAGTAATTGCGAATCATAATTTTGTAGGATAAGAATTTGTAAGTGGGAGAATTAAGAAAAAATACAGAGTCAATCCAATTTATTCTTGAACTCAAGTTTTAAGTAATAGCTTTTTCATAAATTTATTTAGATGTACCCAAAGCCTATGCCAAAAAGGTAATATGTTTATTATCAATAGTTTGTGTGTTTTTGTTGGTTTGGAAATGTCCGAAATCGAACACTTTTGTTCGCAGACGGACGAACAATTCTTTTTTTTGCTATTTTTGTTCGATACCCCAAAAAATAGCAATATGAAATATTTATTCAGTATTCTTTTTGTTGCTTTTTTAAGCATTGCCGTACAGGCTCAACGCACTGTCCCGACGACTTATGATTCACTAAATACATTTCTCAAAACCCAACCCAAAGATACGCTCTATGTTTGGGCGTTGCGGCCTTATACGCTAAAGGTTATCTACGAAAAAGCTGATTATAAAAAGGCAGATTCGCTGGTGAGTGTGGTCAAACAACTCTCCGAAAAACTTGATTATGGGCGAGGGCTTTACTTTCATTATCTGCTCAAAGCGATTGTTCATAACCAGAAATCCGAATATGCCGAAGAGCTAAAAAACTATCAGAAATCTTTAGAAATCATCGAGAAATATAAGTTGAATAATTACTTACGAGAAGCTGCATTGTCCAATATTGGTGTGGCGTATCGGAACTTAGGAAACAATGAAAAAGCAATGGAATATGCCCTAAAAGCTATTGAAATTCAGGAAAAAAATAATTTTCCAATTAAATTTCTTGATGCTGGTCCTTACGGATTAGTTGCTGGGGTTCTAAAAAACTATAAAAAACCCAAAGAGGCCATCAAGTATGCCGAAAAAGCCTTAGAGATTGCCGAAAAGAAGCAGGATATTCAAAAAATCGGAATCCAAGAAAACCGACTCGGGAACCTCTACGATGATATGAATGAAGAAGAGAAGGCTCTAAAACATTATCTGAGAGGTCTTGAATATGCCCGAAAGTCAAACTATTTGCTGCTTCAAACTGATTTGCTCTCGAATGTAGGTAGAACTTACGCCAATTTGGGGGATTCTAAAAAAGGAGAACCTTTTTTGTTAGAAAATGAGAAAATCTGTCGGCAGTTGGAGTCGCCGGTGGCACTACAAACAGCATTGAGCGTTTTGGGTGAGTTTTACCAAGAACAAAAAGATTTTACAAAAGCCCAAAAATACCTGACTGAGGCCTACGAACTCAATAAAAAAGTAGATGATATTACTGAAAAAATATATTCGACCGAAACTTTGTCTGATTTTTTTGCCAAGATAAATAACCATAAAAAGGCATTTGAATTGATGAAGGAAGCCAACGCCTTGAAGGATTCGAGTGCGGCATTGCAATCAGAAGAGTTATCGAGAGATTTATTGGCAAAATACGAAACCGAGAAAAAAGAAACCCAAATAAAGTTATTGAATGAAGAAGCTCAAAATGCGAATTTTCAACGTAATGCCTTTTTGGTTGGTGGAGTTTTGGGCGTTTTGCTGGCTGGTTTGGCTATTTTTTCTATCTCGAATCGGAATAAACTAAAACGACTCGAAGAAGAACAAAGACTCCGCAATCGAATCGCTGCCGACCTCCACGACGAAATCGGTAGTACGTTGAGTAGTATTTCTATTTTATCCGAAATCGTAGCTTTTCAGCAGAAAAAAGGCGAATTTAAGCCCGAAATCATGCAGCAAGTTAGCAATGATGCCCGCGATGTAATCGAAAAAATGGATGATATTATCTGGACGATTAACCCATCGAACGATGCCTTCAATAACCTCGAAACTCGCTTAAAGACTTTTGCAATTCCCCTCTTTGAATCAAAAGACATTGATTTCAAATTCGCTTTTGATGCCGAGTTAGAAAACGTAAAGATTAATATGGGCAAGCGGCGTGATATTTATCTGATTCTTAAAGAAGCCATCAATAATTTGGTCAAATACAGCCAGTGCCAAAACGCAGTAATCGCCGCCCAAGCCGATGGCTTACAAATCTCGTTTCTAATCAAAGACGATGGTGTGGGTTTCGATACCAATGCCGAATCGTTTAGAAACGGACAACGAAACATGAAAATGCGAGCCGAGAAAATCGGAGCCGATTTGGTTATCAACAGTGAGATTGGGAAAGGTAC
>JALOLV010000402.1 GCA_025455785.1 Spirosomataceae bacterium
GTTAAAGACGGTATCGTCGGCGACCGCTACAAAGGCACGAGCCGAAACCGACAAGTAACACTGATTCAGGCCGAACACCTCGAAGCTGTCGGTAAAATATTGGGCAAAGCCCCAATCGACCCAAAACTTACACGTAGAAACATCGTAGTTTCGGGCATCAATCTATTGGCATTCAATGGTTTAGAATTCAGAATCGGCGAAGTAATCCTAAAAATGACAGGCTATTGCCATCCTTGCAGCCGAATGGAAGAAAACCTCGGCACTGGCGGCTATAACGCCATGCGTGGGCATGGAGGTATAACAGCCAGTGTTGTAAGAGGTGGTAAAATAAAGTTAGGTGATAAAGTAGGATTAGTTGATTAACCTAAAATCGTCATCACTAAGATATTCCTAAGAATTTGTTGACTAAGCTATATCCCGAATTGTACAGTTCTTCTACTTGAGCTTGGGTAATGTCGAAATCAGTTGCCGAAATCCCAAAGTCATCAATCTGTACGGTTCGTTTTTCTTCAAAATTATTATCCTGCACCATCAAATCCTGTGAATTCATCAACGATTCAAACAAAGACTTGATGTATAATTCGAGGTGCGAAACACCATAATCTAAATTGTTGGATAAATTTTTTGGGCCAGTGATATTGGTCAAGAATAAACCGAGGGTTTGGTCGGGCTGGCTTACGCCATCAAACGTATCAATCGGATAATTATACATCACTCCACCATCGACATAAAGATGATTGGTTGGGTTGCCATCCGAGAACTGCCAAGCCTCAAAAAATAGCGGAATCGACATAGAGGCACGCACGGCTTCGGCAATCTGAACGGTTGGGGTTGTATCTTTTGAGAATGTCTGGATTGTCTGCGTGTTCAAATCGGTCGAAAAAACTTTCAGATTAGTCCCAAACTTTTGATTTACCCCCTCAAATGTTATCTCAGGGTCTATTTCTTGGCTTTTCAAAAAAACTTTAAACCAATCATTCAAGAAATAATCGCCTTTGTAAGGTCCGAATTTTCGAGCAAGGTCTTCGACAAATCCAAAAATCCCACCCGAATCCTTAAATTTTGTATAATCTGTACCTTTCAGAAAAGCATAAATTGTATCTGAGCTAATCTTACAAGCTGCCAAAGCCGCAATTATCGAACCCGCCGATGTACCCGCCAAACCAACGACATTATTCATAATACCAGCATCTTCGAGGGCTTTCAATGCTCCTACATAGGCTGTTCCTTTGACTCCACCACCTTTAAAAACAAGATTTTTATATGGATAATTGGCCATAGTTTTATTGATTAACTGTGTTTACGTGATAACCTTTGAAATCGAATAATTGGGTGTATGGAGCCAATCGTTTGGTTTGTGGGTCGTAAGTAAAAAAGACAGATTTGAAGAAAACTCCCGCTTTATTGCCTTCTACGTCTATCAGTGCATCGCAATTTGAAGTGAGTTTGATGGTAAATCCATCAATTTTTAGGGTTTGGATTCCCGTTGTTGTCGAGTCCGAATTCTGGGTTTGTAGTGCCAACGAATCTGCCAAAACAACACTCGTTACGGCCATAAACATCACATCTGCATTGTTTAGATTGCCAAAAGTTGAGGCGTAATTTGATTCGATACGGTTCAGGAATTTGTAAGGGTTTTTGAGACGAACCCGACTTGGTTTTATTAACTTCAATTTTGAATTACGTTCTAATTGCTGCTCAATTTTGGTTGAGAGCAATTTAATTTTAGGGGTTTCGGCATCGAGGTCGGCCGAGAGGTCGATATCCGCTGCAATGACCAACGAATTAACCTCCGAATCAATCGTCACATCGCTCGAATCAACTTTTTCATGAAAAATATAACCTACAAATTTATCTTTCTGATTGATATAGTAAACATCGCCAACATTGGCCTGAATCGAGTTGAGTAAACCATACGGCGAAGTGTAAGTCGCGATGTCTTTGCAGCTCACCGTACCCGTAAGCATTCGGCTGCACGATGACAATGAACCAACCGAAATAATAAAAATAAGCGATTTTAGGGTTATTTTCATGGCTATCTGTAGATACTTTGGCTTTAGGGTCAGGTTTAAGTTTCGGGTCTGACCATCGCCCGACCTCGGTATGCAAATGTAACAAATACAAAAACATATTTTAGAGCGTATATTTGCTTAATCAGAAAAACAGGTATTTTTACGTGTACGAAAACTCTTTGCATATCATAGTTTTGTGCAATCCGTTTACCTAAAAAACAATTACAGAAATGGCATCAAAAGACCCTTACAAAATTCCGTTGAAAACTGCTCAAGATAACAGATTTGATGAGAGAAGCCCCCGACGCCGAATTCGTCAGATTCTACATCGGTCTTCATAAAGACGAAAAAGGCAAGAATATCCCGCATTTACTATCGGTCAATGCCAAGGCGGTGCCAGACCCAAAACACCCGGGTTTATTTTTTATCAAAGATATGATTAATCAAAGTCCGGCGGGTGCTATGGTAAGTGGCGAAGAAGATGTAAACGATGTAACCCATCCTGTGCCGCCTTACGACGACCCAACCAGCCCGCTAAATAACCCTTAAGTATAAACGAATCGCTGGTAGTACTTAAAACCTACCTTTTTGCCAACTTTGACGAAAGAGACTATGCACCCTATCATCAAACTTATAAGCTACAATATCTCATGGGTACTAGTAGTTCCCACTTTGGTGATTCTCTTTCGTCATAACCATTTAAAGAAAGAGCTAAAAGTTGCTGCGGTTTTTGTTGGAATAGGCATTTTCTTTGAGATTTTATCTCGAATAATTGCTCACATTTACAAGACTAATCTACCGATGCTCCATCTTTATACGATTCTTGAATTTTGTTTGATTGCTTGGTTCTACCATATCTTTTTTGACGGGTTCTTTAATCATAAAACCGTTCCGATATTGATTTTGAGCTTTGTTGGATTCGCCATTATCAATATTACTTTCATTCAAAGTTTGTTTGAGTTTAATACTTATCCGAGAGGTTTAGAGAGTTTATTGATAACTGGACTTGCGATTTTAGCATTCTACAAAATGCTCCAAGAATTAGAATACACTCGGCTTGATAAATCTCCGATTTTTTGGATAAATTCAGGATTTTTAATCTACTTTGCAGGAAGTCTTTTTTTATTTTTGATGGGCAATTTACTTTTATCAAAAGATAGACAATTGAGCCTGATAGCCTGGACAATCCATGCTTTCTTGTTTGGTTTTATGCAGATATTTATAGCGATTGGTTTATGGCACAGTCCTCGTCGGTAGATTTAACCATTTTATTATTTGGAGGTACTATTGCTATGCTCTTGCTTGCGGGCGGAATCGTAACGTTTATCGTACTCTACCAACGTCGTATCTTACAAAAAAACCTACAACTCAAAGAGATTGAGACAATCCACCAAAAAGAACTTTTTCACGGTACGCTTGATGCCATCGAGAGCGAACGCCAACGCCTTGCGAGAGATTTGCACGATGAGGTCGGGGCAGCCCTCTCGACCTTGCGGCTGTCGTTGAGCCAGATTCAACATCAGCTATCAAAAAATCAGAATGTTGAAGCACTGACCGAAAACAGTAAAATGATGATTGATAGCACGATAGATAGCGTACGCCGAATCTCAAATGATTTATTGCCGAATGGCCTTTCGGAGTTAGGATTGGCGTATGCGGTTGAGGCTCTTTGTAACAAAATAATGAGGGTTTCAGATATAAACATCGACCTCGATTTTGAAGAAATAAATGAGCCAGATACACGCCTCAACTTGATTCTGTATCGTATTATTCAAGAATTATTAAATAACGCCATAAAGTATTCGCAATCAACAGAAATTACTTTATCTTTACGAAAATCTAATAGTCAATTACTGCTGCATTATAAAGACAATGGAAAAGGTTTTGATTTTGAAAAAGCATACCGCCGAGGTGGGCTTGGTCTAAAAAACGTCGAAACCCGAACAAAGATGCTCAACGGAGAAGTATCTTTTGCTACACAACCAAATCAAGGATTAGAGGTAACAATTACGATACCCACCCGTGATAATCTACACTGACAAAGTGAAAGATTAATCAAACCATAATTTACCCGTTTTACCCAATTGGGATTTACTATAACTATAACATGAAAACGATTCAAGTCGCCATTGCAGACGACCAGATGCTGTTTCGTAAAGGTATGATTTCGATTGTGAATTCGTTTGAAGGAATCGAAATTACGATTGAGGCCGAAAACGGAAAGCAACTTTTACAAGGTTTAGAAGCTATCTTCCATAAGCCCGACGTGGTTTTGCTTGACCTTTCGATGCCCCAATTCAACGGCGTAGAGACTGCTAAAGTTCTTCATAAAAACTATCCAAACATTAAAATCATTGTACTTTCTGTCTATAACGAAGACCTCTTTGTGTCGCATCTCATGGATTTAGGCGTAAATGCTTACCTCTATAAAAATGTAGAACCACGAGAAGTCGAAGAAGCAATCCGCACCGTAATCGAAAAAGATTTTTACTTTAACGATGCCTTTTTGAAAGCCTTGAAAAACCGAACTAACGGCAAAAAGCCAAAACTACTCATCCAAGACGATATTCCGTCGATTCTGACCCACCGCGAGATTGAGGTACTCGACCTCATCTGCAAACAACACACCGCTCAAGAGATTGCCGATAAGTTGTTTATCAGCACTCGAACCGTTGACGGACACCGCAATAACCTACTCGAAAAAACGGGCGTACGCAACACCGCCGGTTTGGTTGTCTTTGCCATTAAGAATGGACTTGTGGACCCCAATGCTCTTTTGTAGCTTACCGTAGGGGCGAATTGTATTCGCCCACAATTCTTCTATAAGTATCCATTTTTTTTATTCAAATGGCTTAGATTGCCTTTCTGAAAATCTATTCTAAAAATTTTTAAAAAAATATTTTTCACCGTGCATTTAGTTTGCACTGTGTTGCTTATAACTTTGTATCATCAAGTTGAGGGATAAACAAAATATCAAAACTTGTACATAGAAATCATTACATTTGTACAAAACTTAAATTCTTACAATAAAATGGCTGCAGAAAAAAATTCTGAAAATGACAAATTGAAACTTCTCCAGACCACAATGGAGAAATTGGATAAAACCTACGGAAAAGGTACGGTGATGCGTCTGAGCGATGCTAAAGTGCTTGAGGTTCCGACAATCTCTACGGGTTCTTTGGGAGTTGATTTAGCACTTGGTATCGGTGGGTTTCCGAAAGGTCGTATCGTTGAGATTTATGGTCCAGAATCTTCGGGTAAAACAACTCTTGCTTGCGATGCAGGCGATTGCCGAAGCCCAAAAACAAGGTGGAATTGCAGCCTTTATTGATGCCGAACACGCCTTTGACCGCTCTTATGCCGAAAAACTCGGAATCGATACCAAAAACCTGCTTATTTCGCAACCCGATTACGGCGAGCAAGCTCTCGAAATCGCCGAACATCTGATTAGTTCAGGGGCTGTTGATATTTGTGTGATTGACTCGGTGGCGGCACTTGTACCAAAAGCCGAACTC
>JALOLV010000403.1 GCA_025455785.1 Spirosomataceae bacterium
TGCTTTTTAATGCGTTAGCTGCGGTCAATCCCGCCATACCAGCACCGATAATTACACAATTCATTATATAAACAATATGTATGATTCTGAATAAGAAACCCCGATTTGAATTGATTGTTCAGTAAAATCATCATTAATTTTTACCACTTGGCACAAGTCCTGCTTGATTCGTGTGGAATTTATTGTAGATATTCATAAATTACCGAAAAATTTGCTGTGTCAATCAGAAACTAATCAAAAAAATATGCCATCGACATTAGACAAAATCAAATCTCTTTTCTTTGTAACCGAAGAAACTCCCGAGACCAAACCAGCCGAAACGCAGAAAAGTGTTCCGCAACCCGCCGCTGCCAAAACAGAGACAAAACCATCTATACCAACCAATGCGGGTTTAGACGAAAAGATTTTGACC
Source organism: Spirosomataceae bacterium (assembly GCA_025455785.1). GTDB lineage: Bacteria > Bacteroidota > Bacteroidia > Cytophagales > Spirosomataceae > JALOLV01. The sequence goes on from JALOLV010000403.1 coordinate 413, forward strand.
TCGCTCTCGAAGGCAATCGACGATAATAATATGTCTGGTTTTGATTTTTTGGAATTCAAAAATTCTATCAAAGCCCTCGAAAATTTACCGATGGATGAAGCCACAAAATATCGCTCGGCGTTTGCAACTGCGGCAACAATGGGTGTAAATTTGGATTCGCTCGTAAAAAGTGCTAATTTTTATAAAGAGGTTTTGAATAAAGAAAAAGGCAAATTTGAAGATGCACTTAGTTTGCAGGTAGATAAAAATGTAGTCGAAAAGCAAAAGCAAGTCGAAAGTATGAATGCTGATGTCTTGAAGAAATCGGAGCAAATCAAGCAATTGACCGAGCAGATTCAGACCATGCAAGCCGAAATCGAGAAACATCAAGCATTTATTACCGAGGCTAATTCTAAGATTGAAGCAACAAAAGCTAATTTTGAATTTACGTTTAGTCATTTATCTTCGCAAATTGACGAAGACGTTGCCAAAATGCAGCAGTTTCTGACGCCTTAAAGTGTTTGTTAATCGGAAATAGTTAAAAGTTAATCGCTTTTGATTATCGAATTTTACCAGAAGATAAAAAAAAATAATTCTCAAACTTTCTTAATCATAGATTAAACAATGGAAATGCAAGAAATGAAGCCAAAATCGTTTTGGCAAAAACCTGAAGGTGTAACTGGTTTTCTGGGTTTGGCTGGCGTCATTCTCGGTGGCGGATACCTCCTGTATAAATTTTTACCATTTATTATTACGCTTCTGAGCAATACCCTCTACGCAGGATTACTTTTTGTGGCTTTGGGGGCTTTGATTTACGTAATTCTCGACCCAAAATTCCGAAATCTGATTTGGTATATGTATAAATCGGTGATGCGTTGGATTACCGGCCTTTTTGTGAATATCGACCCAATCGGTATCTTGAAAAGCTACATTGATAGCCTGAGAGATAATTTAGGCAAAATGGAAAGCCAAATCGGCAATCTCAAGGGTCAAATGCGTAAGCTAAAAGACGTGATGGACAACAACAAACGCACCATGGAAGACAATATCATCATGGCCAACAAAGCCAAAGAAATGGGTAACCAAGGCATGATGGTTTTAAAAACTCGTAAGGCCGGTCGTTTGCAGGATTCAAACCTGAAACTCGATGAACTCTATAAAAAAATGGAGATTCTTTATAGAGTTTTGAGCAAAATGAAAGAAAATTCGGCAATTTTGCTCGAAGACGTCAAAGACCAAGTTGAGGTAAAAACAATGGAGCGTGAAGCCATCCGTACAAGCCACTCGGCAATGCGTTCGGCTTTAAATATCATTTCGGGCGATAAAGATAAACGCCAAATGTTTGACCAAGCCATGGAGGCAATCGCCGATGACGTAAGCCGCAAAGTGGGTGAGATGGAGCGTTTTATGGATGTTTCGGCAAGTTTTATGGATTCTATCGACCTCCAAAACGGTATTTACGAAGAGAAGGGCTTACAGATGCTTGAGCAATGGGAAAAAGAAAGTACTTCGTTCTTGCTTGGCGATGATAAAAAGTTGTTGGTATCGGGCAGTGAGTCTAAACCAAGTACTCGAAGCGGCAACCAATACGATAAATTATTTGAGTAAATAAACCCGTTTTCGCTGGTTCGGGATTCTAATCCCGAACCAAAATGATAAGGCTTCCAAGCCGTAGAATTTTAAAATAGTCAATTATTTTAATCTTAAAAAAATGAACAAATTAACTCCATTATCTAAATTATTAATCGTAATTGCCATTTTAGGCGGGATTTACTTCGCCTTCAATAAATTGGGTTTGTTGGATAAACTTAAAGCCAAAAGTGAGCAAATCGAAGCTCAACAAAATACGAAAACACCCGAACCAGAAAGCACCGAAGCAACCGCCACAGGTGGTTCGGCGAGTTCTTCAAGTTCGTCTTCTGATTCCGAAGCGAGTGCAATCGGTGGCGGATTCAGCTACGTTGCACCTGAGCCAATCAACGGTAAGTTAAAAGGTGTTGTTGAGTTAGGAGCCAGTGGTTTCAATTCATTCATTATCCGAGTTGATAAAGACAAACACTGGAAACTCGAAAAAGCTGATTTTGGCAATAGCCTCGTAACCGAGAACATGGCGAGCGATGAAGACATTCGGGCGGGTCTTAAAAAGTACATCGGTGGTATGCTCGATTTTGGTGTGGGTGGTCGCGATATTCACTTTGTTGTATCGTCCGGTGCAGCAAAAGCCGAGGTTACACAAAAAATCGTTAAGAACCTCAAAGCATTAAACTATTTTGTCAATACCGTAACGCCCGAGCAAGAAGGCTCTTTGGCTTTGAAATCGGTATTACCAAAAGATTTTGAAGAAGAGGCATTTGTGGTTGATATTGGTTCTGGTAATACTAAAATCTCTTGGAAAAACGGAAGCAGCATTTCGGCTCTCGAAACTCAAGGTTCTAAGTATTTTCAGAATGGCACCTCTGATGATGCCGTTTATGACGAAGTAAAAACCAAGGCCGCTGGTGTGCCAAAGTCTAAAACTAAGACTTGCTTTATCATCGGCGGAGTACCATTCAAAATGGCAAAAGAGGTGCGTGCTGGAAAAGAACGATTTACAATTCTGAAAGCCCCCAAAGAATACAAAATGTCTGACGCCAAAGACCGTGCAGGCGTAAATATCTATAAAGCCATCAAAGATGCTACGGGTTGCGACCAATTTGTATTTGATTGGGATGCCAATTTCACTATCGGATTTTTACTTGGATTACCTTAACAAGAGTTTCGCAGTACTGATTTTGATATGATACGAGAGGAACCAACGAATCGCTGAATTACCAAAATAATAAAATTGTCTTTTTCGTTTTTAAAACATAAACTTTTTTAGATTGTTTTGTATAAAAGAGAAATATTCTTTTGTAAGTTTACAATTCAGTTTTGTATAACCTTTAATACTATTTGACTACGTGAATAGACGTGACGCCTTACAGAGAGTAGCCATCCTGATGGGTGGTGCTATTTCTGCTCCGACCATGATTGCCGTGTTGGAGGGTTGTAAATCAAGCACCGAAGCAGCAACCGAAACTGCCAACTTTGCCTTTTCGCCAGATTACAAAAGCCTCGTTTCCGAAATTGCCGAAATCATTATTCCCAAAACTACTACCCCGGGTGCAAAAGATGCAGGCGTTGGGCCGTTTATTGAAGTAATGCTGAAAGATTGTTATAAAGCAAACCAGCAAGAGCATTTTGTGAAGGGTTTAGATGCGGTTGAAGAAGAAGCTAAAAAAGTAGGTGGCAAGAAGTTTTTGGAGTGTTCAAAAGAACAACAAACTGCTATCTTGACAACATTTGAACAAAAAGCCAAAGCAGAAGCCAAAGCCAACGAGGCAACAGCCGCTAAGAAAATGGTAGATGCCGAGACTGGTCTTACCAAAGAAGCAAAAGGTAAAGAAGAGGCTCCACCGACTCCGTTTTTTAGTTTGATGAAAGAATTGACATTGCTTGGATACTTTACTTCTGAAGCAGGAGCCAAAAACGCCTTGGCTTATGTGGAGGTTCCGGGTCGTTATGACGGATGTGTGAAAATGGAACCCGGCCAAAAAGTTTGGGCTTTGTAATAATTTGATTTATTCGGGATATACAAATTCCCAAAAATTTAGCAAAACGATTTAACTAACCTAATTAGGCAAACATTGAACTAAGAGAAATGAATATTCAAGGTAAAGCAAAAGAACAAATGACCTACGACGCAATCGTCGTTGGTTCTGGAATATCGGGTGGCTGGGCTGCCAAAGAATTGTGCGAGAAAGGATTAAAAGTATTAATGCTTGAGCGTGGTCGCAATATCGAACACGTGTCAGGTTACGAAACTGCAATGAAGAATCCGTGGGAGTTTCCTCACCGCGGAAAAGTAGATAACATGGCCCGTGAGGAGTATTGGGCAAGTGTTCGTACAGGTTACACAGCCAACGAAGAACACCGCCACCACTTCGAGAACGATAAAGAGAACCCGTACGGTGAAAAACGCCCGTTTGACTGGATTCGTGGTTATCATCTCGGTGGCCGCTCTTTGATGTGGGGTCGTCAATCATACCGTTGGAATGAGCGGGATTTTACAGCAAACATCGAAGACGGACACGGAATTGACTGGCCGATTCGCTATAAAGACCTTGCACCGTGGTATTCTTATGTTGAGAAATTCATTGGCGTAAGTGGTACGCGTGAGGGCTTAGACGTTCTTCCTGATGGGGAGTTTCAACCCGGTATGGACCTAAACTGTGTTGAACGTGAAGTGAAGAAATCTATCGAGAAGAATTTCAAAGGTCGCCACCTAATGATTGGTCGTGCTGCCCATATCACTTCTCCAACAGCCATCCAAACTGCTCTTGGGCGTGCATCTTGCCAATACCGCAATGCCTGTATGCGTGGATGTCCTTACGGAGGATATTTTAGTACGCAATCAGCTACTTTACCTGCTGCTCAAAAAACGGGTAATTTGACCGTAATCACCGATAAGATTGCTTATCAAGTAATTTATGATGACGAAAAAGGACGTGCAACGGGTGTCAGAGTAATCGACCAAAACACCAAAGAACACGAAGAATATTTTTCAAAAATTATATTTTTGAATGCTTCTGCAATTAATTCGGCTTGGATTATGATGCAAAGTACTTCTAAAAAGCATCCAAATGGCTTAGGAAATGAATCTGACCAACTCGGCCGTAACATCATGGACCACCACCTTGCTGTGGGTGCAAGCGGCACTTTTGAGGGTATGGAAGATATGTACTATTACGGTCGTCGTGCCAACGGTATCTATATTCCACGTTTTACAAACTGGGGTAGCGACAAAAAACGTGATTTTGTGCGTGGATTTGGTTACCAAGGCGGTGCAGGTCGTGAAGGTTGGGGACGTGGTACAAAAGTTGATGGCTTTGGTGCTGATTTCAAAGAAAAAATCTCTCAGCCCGGCCCATGGACATTCGGTATCGGTGGTTTTGGCGAAACCTTGCCAGATTCAAACAACCGTTTTACGTTGTCTGATAAAAAAGATAAATGGGGACTGCCAGTAGTTGAATTTGATGCCGCTTGGGGCGAAAACGCCATAAAAATGCGTCAGGCTATGATGGATGAAGCCGCCGAAATGCTCGAAGCGGCTGGTTTGAAGAATATTTCTACCTACGACGACCGCAGCAAAAACCCGGGTATCGGTATCCACGAAATGGGAACGGCACGTATGGGCAAAGACCCTAAAACTTCGGTTTTGAATGCTAATAACCAAGTTTGGGGTGCCGAAAACGTATTCGTTACCGATGGAGCCGCCATGACTTCTGCATCGTGCGTAAACCCGTCATTGACATACATGGCTCTTACGGCTCGTGCGGCAGACTTTGCGGTAGCTGAAATGAAGCGTTTGAATTTATA
>JALOLV010000404.1 GCA_025455785.1 Spirosomataceae bacterium
CATAGGCGATATTACACCGGGGCCTGCTTTGGCTCACGTGGCATCGGCTGAGGGTATCATTTGCGTTGAGAAAATCGCAGGACACCACCCACAACCACTTGATTACAAGAATATTCCGGGCTGTACTTACTGCTCACCTGAAATTGCATCAGTAGGTATGACCGAAAAAGCAGCTAAAGAAGCTGGTTACGAAATCAAAGTGGGTAAATTCCCGTTCTCGGCATCGGGTAAAGCCAAAGCTGGCGGAGTACCAGAAGGTTTTGTAAAAGTAATCTTCGATGCCAAATACGGCGAGTGGTTAGGTTGCCACATGATTGGGGCTAACGTAACCGAGATGATTGCCGAGGCAGTTGTGGCTCGTAAACTCGAAACCACTGGCATGGAAATCATCAAGTCGGTACACCCGCACCCAACGATGTCGGAAGCCATCATGGAAGCCGCCGCCGCAGCTTATGACGAAGTGATACACTTGTAATATTGACTTCACCCAACCCTCTCCTCACAGGAGAGGGCTTTGTATTCTCTTTTCCTTTGAGGAGAAGGGTTAGGGATGAGGTTAAACTCTACAATTCAAATCTCCAAATAAAGTGCTATACCTAATTTTACGCCCCTACGTCCGAATCATCCTTCATTTTTTTGCTAACGTCCGAATCATCCTTCATTTTTTTGCTAAAAACTGGACATACACCAATATTCAAAATATCCCAAAGTCTGGCCCAGTTTTGTTGGCTTCTACGCATCCAAATTCGTTTTTTGATGCCATGTTTTTGGCGGTTACTTTGCGTCGTCGTATTTGGTCATTGGCTCGTGGTGATGCTTTTCGTAAAAATTGGGTAAAACGCTTATTGACAAGTCTTTATATGATGCCCGTGCATCGTCTTTCGGAAGGCAAAGAACACTTGGGCGATAATGACGATACTTTTAATAAATGCTACGAATTATTCCAAAAAAATGAAATGGTTTTGATTTTTTCGGAAGGATTATGCACCAACCAAACCGAGCTTTTACCACTCAAAAAAGGTACAGCAAGATTGGCACAAAAAGTTTGGCAAGATGGGATTGATTTGAAAGTAGTACCTTTGGGATTGACGTACGATTCGTTTGATAAATTCGGAAAAAAAATCAATGCCAACGTCGGGCAAGTGATTCAGAAAACTGATTTTGAGGAGGTCTCGTCGGGTGGTTTATTCTTGAAAAACTTTAATCAAAAACTTGAAACACAACTAAAATCGCTGATTTCGCATCAGTTCTCGGCGAATACAAATTTGATTTATTATCTCGCTTACATCTTCAATTTTCCTGTTTATGCACTCTGTACGGCAGTTTCTCGAAAACTCACCAAAGGCACCGTTTTCTTCGATTCGATTGCTTTTGCATTGATGATTTTCCTTTTGCCAATTTACTGGGTGCTTTTAGTAGTGATTTTGTGTATTTTTGTTTGATATGGAAGAAATCATAAAGGCAATAAGATTAAAAGCTGAATTAGACGCTCTTAGACCGATAGACAAAGAGCGTGAGGCTATCATATTACAAAAATTTCGCCTTGATTGGAACTACCACTCAAATAATTTAGAAGGTAACTCACTTACTTACGGAGAGACTAAAGCTCTTATTTTATTTGGCATCACTGCTCAAGGAAAACCCCTTAAAGACCATTTTGAAATAACAGGACACAACGAGGCCATTTCATGGATTTATGATGTCATAAAAGGTGATTATCCACTGACCGAAAATTTTATTCGTGAATTACACACACTTCTACTCAAACAACCTTACGAGGTTGATGCTATTACTGCTGATGGACAGCCAACTAAGAAAAAAATCGAAATTGGTAAATATAAATCTATCCCGAATCATGTAAAAACCGTAACTGGTGAGATTTTCAGATTTGCTACGCCCGAAGAAACACCCGCAATGATGTATGATTTACTCAACTGGTACAACGAAAAAAAAGAAAGTCCAGATGTAAATCCAATTATTTTGGCTGCGGAGTTTCATTATAAATTCATCAGAATTCACCCTTTTGATGATGGAAATGGACGAATTGCTCGAATTTTGATGAATTTCATTTTAATGCAGTTTGGTTACCCACCTGTTATTGTCAAAACCGAAGATAAAGCTAATTATTTTGCAGCCCTTCGTTTGGCAGATAGTGGACAAAGAGAAAAGTTTAACGAATACATTGCCAGTAATCTCAACCGCTCGTTAGAAATAATGATTTCGGGAGCAAAAGGCGAGTCTATCGAAGAACCCGATGATTTGGATAAAGAAATTGCGTTATTGGAGAAGAGATTGAAAGGAGTTGAAAATCTTAAAAAAACTGCAAAATTTGAAGATATTTTACTCGAAATATGTGATAATAGTCTTCGTAGGTTATCTCTTGAATTTACAAAACAATGTAACAAGTTTGATAAATTTTATGAAAGAGTAAGGTTTAATTATGAGATTGATTATTTAACTATTGCTCAAGATATTGCTTTTATTAAACAGCATATACTTTCATTGCCTCGGACACATAGAATCAGACTTAACTACAGATTTATTAGTTTTAAACTGAATGATAAAGATTATGAAAACTTCATTCAATTCCAATTTTTTGACAATATGTATTGGGTAAGAGATTCTCAAGAAGAAATAAGAATTACTAAAAATTACAACGAACAACTCACCGATTCAGAAATAGATGAAATTGTAAAATCTGAGATGAAACGCCACACCGAATTTATAGAATCAAAAATCAAAGAAATCGAAAATAAAAACCTATGACTTACCACCTTGCACAAGTAAACATTTCTACAATGCTCGGCCCGATTGATGGCGAAATCATGGCGAGTTTTGTAGCACAATTAGACGAAATCAACGCCCTTGCCGAAGCCTCCGAAGGTTTTGTTTGGAGTCCGTCGAATCGCTCAAAAACTACGTTTACAAATCGGCACATACGGCGGTACTTCGAGACCGAAACAAGTGGTTTGCCAAGCACGAAGGAGCCCACTTAGCTATGTGGTGGATACCCGCAGGGCATATCCCAACCCCACAAGAAGCCAAAGAACGCCTCGCTCATATTGATAAAAATGGCGAAACCGAATACGCTTTTACGTTTAAAAACTTATATTTACCGCCAACTTCTTAGAATTCATCGTGAACGGCAAAAGTATCGCAGTTAAATGTACTTTTATAATCTTTTTTTTGAGCCAAAACCTATTGGCTCAAAAAGATACGATTGCTATTCCGACCCTCGAATTTACTAATATCGAAATCGGCGGGCATGACCAGTCTAAACCTTTTCAACAATTCTACGAGATTGGCTACGATGATAATGTAGTCGAGGCCAGTTTTATCGCAACACCCAATTTGCCAAAACTGCGGTACAAGTATCGCTTGATTCAGTTAGAATTCGATGAAGTAAAACCTTCTGATTGGATTTACACCACCAAACCGACGCTAAAATTCGATTCGCTCAAAGCGATTGTGATGAATACCGTTGAGGTCGTGGCGATTACGCCCGATAATAAAGAAAGCAAACCGATTTCGTTTCAGTTTAAGATAAATCTACCGTGGTGGCGAACTTGGTGGTTTTGGGGAGCGTGTTTTATATCACTTTTTGGGCTTTTTTATGGTCGTGAGCGTTTCTTGAAGTTTTGGGCGGATGAAGAACAGAAACACTATAAACAAGTAACCGAACTCGAACTCCGAACTTTGCAGTTGCAGATGAATCCGCATTTTGTATTCAATGCCCTCAATGCGGTTCAGAGTTTTATCATGACCCACGATAATGTCTCGGCCAATAATTATTTGTCAAAATTTGCCCATTTGATTCGCCTTTTCTTAGATTCGTCAAGGAGCAAATACATCTCGCTTTCGGATGAAATAAAGTTATTGAGCCTTTATGTAGAGATGGAACAGCTACGTTTTGATGGCAAGTTCGACTTTCATCTTTTGGTAAGCCCCGATGTCAATCGTTTTGTCGAGATTCCGACGATGTTGCTCCAACCATTTGTCGAAAACGCCATCAATCACGGGTTACGTTATCGAGAAGGTAAGGGTATTCTCAAAATTAGCTTTTTTTATGAAGGAAAAAATCTGGTTTGTGAGGTAGAAGACGATGGTGTTGGGCGAGAACGTTCGAGAGAAATTCAATCAAAATCTCGAAAGGGATACAAATCGCAAGGATTAAAAATTACCGAAGAACGCCTCAATACTTTCAATACAATCGGCGATGCCGATATTCAGTTTTCGATAGAAGACAAAGTGCCGAATCCTGACAGAGACCCTTCCATAAATGTAGGGACAATAGTGCGTATTAAGTTTCCTAAAAACAATTAATCTAAACAAACAGTTGCGTAAAAAACTGTTGTAAGACATGTATAAATGTATCATTGTAGATGATGAAATGCGGAGTGTCGAAACACTCAAAAGCATTATTCAGCAGTATTGTTCGGCAGATTTAACGGTTATTGGTACTGCCAATTCGATTAATGAGGCATACGGTTTAATCAACGAACTGAATCCCGATATTGTCTTTTTAGACATCGAGATGCCACATGGTAGCGGTTTTGATTTGCTCGAAAGATTTGCCAAACCCGAATTTGAGGTCATCTTCACGACTGGCTTCGACCATTACGCCATCACCGCAATCAAGTTTAGTGCTTTAGACTATTTGTTGAAGCCTATCAATATCGAAGAATTAAAAGAGGCCATCCAAAAAGCCAAAACGAGGCTTCAAGCCAAAAAACCAGATAATAATCTTCAATATTTGATTCAGAATCTCAAAAACCCGAGAGATAAATCCAATAAAATTCCACTCCCGATTATCAATGGTTTCCAGTTTGTTCCGATAAACACAATCGTTTATTGTGAAGCCGACGAAGATTACACGCACGTATATCTATCTGATAATCAAAAACTTACGGTCACGAAGAGTATCAAAGATTTCGAAGATTTATTGAATGAATACGATTTCTTCCGAATCCATCATTCGTTTTTGATAAACCGAGCATTTATCAAGAAATACATCAAAGGCGAAGGCGGAACTATCATGACCGATTTAGGTTCTGAACTCCCCGTTTCACGCCGCCGCAAAGCAGAGTTTTTAGAATGGCTTAGTTCGTTTTGATAAAACAAATATGGCACAACTCGTTATCGCCGATAACAAGTTGTGCCACACTAAAGATTATTTCTCAAAAAAATCTCCCTTTTTCCAAGTAGGTTTTTCGGTATTTTGGGCAATCAAGTATCCGACCAAGAAATTTAATTGCGAATACTTCTTCCCCGCCGACCACACAAATATTCCATTCTCAAAACCATCGGCTGGTTTATGGTAAGTGGCCTCACGCCATTTTTTTACTTTTTCTACCAGATTTACATTCGGCACATAAGTTTTGCTTCCGTATTTTATATGTAGAGCCGGAATCCCCGCCTTCACAAAACTGTATTGGTCGCTACGCACAAAACGCCCTTCGGTTGGCTCGGGGTCGGGTTCAACCTCTAAATCTAATGCACTTGCAGCCTGAGCAACAACCCCCGACAAGCTGCTATGCTCTGCCCCCAAAGCCGTGATAGACTCTAACGGAGCAATAATCGTTGGCATATCGCTGTTTACATCTGCTACGATTGCTTCTTTTGGCACAGTTGGATTATTAGCAAAATATGCCGAGCCGAGCAGCCCCATCTCTTCGGCAGTGACGAGCGTTATCAAAACCGAACGTTTAAGAGTCTTTTGCATTTTTTTGTACATACGGGCAATCTCCAACGCACACGCCACACCCGAAGCATTATCGTGGGCTCCGTTATAAATCGAATCTCCGTTTACGGCTCTGCCCACACCCACGTGGTCGAGGTGAGCCGAATGTACCACATATTCGTTTTTGAGTTGCGGGTCGTT
>JALOLV010000405.1 GCA_025455785.1 Spirosomataceae bacterium
TTTCTATGGTCATGACCATCATTGTTTTGGCTACCGTAATGAAGACTCAAAAAATCTAAAAATGACCCAGCTTTTTCTCTGTATTCTATTTTGTGGTGTTCATAGTGCTTGAGCAATTCAGGGATTTTCTGAATTTCTTGCATATTCATGTTTGGTAGGAAACTCGCAAACGTGATTTGAATTGCCAATATGAAACTTATAATTTTCAAATAGAGTAATGAATGATTTTACAAATCTATCAAATCAACCGTAATTGGAGATAAAAAACACATTAAATTTATTTAATACCCCTCTCTCTCAATCCTTTAAAAAGGTCATAATCTGATTCATTTTTAAGTAATGAACCCAGAAAAGGAGGAATTTCATTCATCTTATTCAAATCTTCGAGGTCTTCGGCCGAAACTTTGTTTACGAGCAATAGACGAATCCAATCAATCAATTCACTCGTCGAAGGTTTCTTTTTGAGATTCTTTACATCACGGATTCCAAAAAAAGTTTTAAACGCACTTTCGATTAGCTTTTGGTCTAAATTCGGATAATGCACATCGACAATCTGTTGCATAGTATCTTTTTCTGGAAATCTAATAAAATGGAAGAAACATCTTCTCAAAAAAGCATCAGGCAGTTCTTTTTCGTTATTTGAAGTAATTATTATTATTGGACGAATCTTGGCTTTGATTGTTTGTTTTAATTCATAACAATAAAACTCCATTCGGTCAATCTCTTGAAGCAAATCATTCGGGAACTCAATGTCTGCCTTGTCGATTTCATCAATCAATAAGACCGCTTGTTCGTCTGATACAAAAGATTCCCAAATTTTACCTTTTTTGATATAATTAGCAATGTCATGTACTTTTTCCTCACCCAATTGTGAATCACGTAAGCGTGAAACGGCATCGTATTCATACAAACCCTGCTGAGCAGTGGTCGTAGATTTTACGTGCCACGTATAAATTGGTTTGTTGAGTGCTTTTGCAACCTCAAATGCCAAAAGAGTTTTACCAGTTCCGGGTTCACCTTTTATCAAAAGCGGCCGTTGCAAAGCGATGGCGGCATTTACTGCCGTCTGTAATTCTCTTGTAGCAATGTATGAATCGGTACCAACAAACATAATTTGATTTGGGATTGATATTTTGGACGGATACTATTCGACTTTACAAATAAAATCTATTCCTCTTCTTCGCTTTTAAAACTGTATAGAGTTTTGTCTAACTGAAGAGTTCCGGCATTAAAATCATTGACAAACTTGGTAATGATTTTAGAATCAATCTCTTCTACGTTTAAATAAATGTCCAAACCAATACCGTACTCAAAATCTTTGTCAACCTCTATAAATTCTGAAACTTTTATGGTCTCCTCCTCCTCCATTTCTTCAATCAACTCTTCCATCATCATTTCGGCTTCCTCATCGGGTTGATAATTCGGCTTTCGTTTTTCGATATCAACATAATTCGGGTATAATTTTTTAATCTTCTTTTCGGCTTCTTCAAAAACTATACTATTATGATACAGTCTAAGAGTTGTTAATACTGCGTCATAAATAACTTCTTGGCCTTCGTGTTTTCCAACAAATTGAAAATGAGCAAATTCGCCCGAATCTCCCATGCCATCTTCGTCTTCAACAATGACGTAGTTATTTCCTTCGGCTTTACATTCTTGCTTTAATTGTTCAATCTCTGTTTTATCGAAACCTAAATTTTTGCTCATTTGATAATAAATCTTTTCGAGGCTTTAGTGCCGTCAGTTTTAAAAATGTTCATCAAATATACGCCAGATTTCAGATTATCGGTCGGAATTTCAATTAAATCAGCATTATTTTTTTCAATTCGCAAAAATTCCTTTCCATTCGAGTCAGTTAAATTTATCAAAGAACCAATGTCTTCTTTAGCAAAAAAGGTCAGAGACTGACCTTTTTCGATTGGATTCGGAAAAATGATTAAATCTTTTTCAAGAAATTGTGGCAAAGTTACACCAAACTTGGGGTCATCGACCGAATTACCATCTGGAAAAATCATAGAAGCACTTTTCGGTACATTGACTTCGATAATATTACTTTCGGGCGATTCTGAAACAGCATCTTCGGCAATCACTCGATAATAATAGACTGCCCCTTTTTCAAAATTCAGGTTGTCTTCAAAAGTTTTATTTTTCGTAGTTCCGATTTGTTGAAAATCAGCTAAGTTATTTTTAGAACGCTCAATTCTATAAGTAGTTCCAGCAGGATTGTTATTTGTCCACGCTAAAGTTAACTTTTTTTGTGTAAACTGAACAGATTGCAAGATTAGACTGCTTTTGGGTAACGCATTAGCGATTGGAAAACTCCCAAATGTAAATGCCCGCATTCCAATAGAATTTGTAATAAATGGGCCATTATAAAAATAAGTGGTTGACCAATCTATGAAAAAGTGGGGCAAGTAACTGATTTTCTGAGCATTAGATGGAGATTTAAGTTTTAGAATTACCCTATTCTGCTCCGAACTACCTTCAAGAATTTGTCGATTATCGTTGTCGAGATAAATAAAATCTTTAAGGTAGCGTTTTTTACCATCCATTAAATTTATCTCACTCTGATAAACCATTTCAATCAGATTGTTATCAAAAATGAGAATTACGGAATCTTTATTGGCCGAGTAAAAAGCTTTTTTCAAATCAGGGGAATTAATTTCGTAACCATCGGTTGTCCAGAAGAAATCACGACCTATGAGTCTTGATAATTCAAGGCCCGTTTGTCGATACCCTTCGGGATGATAATGCAATCCGTCATAACCGGCGGTTCCGACGGTAGCAAGAGTTTCAATATCATTATAGAGACTCTTGGTACGTCTCTGAAAATCTCTTAACTCACTTGCATTTGTCGATTCAAGCATTAAAATATTATTTTGCAAAACATACATCTTCTTGAGTCCGCCAAAATCCTCTTTCAAATTAGACCAAAATTTCTCAAAATTTCGCTGATAAAGACTTAAATCCGTTCCAAAAACCGCCTCAGCTTCGCCTTGTCGCCATATTAAAATGGGTGCTTTTGAGGCTAATTTTGCAAATTTAGCTTTGATTAGAAATTGTCCATACAATGTGCTGGGGTCTTGGTGGTTAGAGTCATTCCTTTGAGATAATTCTGCTAAAGTTTTTGAACCAACCGAGCCATTTAAGAGGCAAATTGGCACT
>JALOLV010000406.1 GCA_025455785.1 Spirosomataceae bacterium
CGGAGTAACACTTGTTGATTTAGGAAAGTGGCAAGAGGCGGTTGAAGTTTGGTCAAAAGGGGCTGCAATCCAAAAAGACGGGAGCTATGAGTACAATATCGGTATCCAATATGCCAATCACGGAAACATAGACTTAGCAAAAGAATGGTACATCAAATCAGCTCGAAAAGGATACAGTTTTGCCAAAGAAATTTTAGATAAAAACGGTGTGCCTTATTGATACCTAAATAAAAATGTTATAAATTTGGCGGCGTAGTAACCGCCTTTTTTATGAATTATTCTCACGTAACATATACTCATTCTTATCAATTAAGTGAGGAGAATCTGCTCAAAGAAAGCTATTCTTACTACCAAAAACTTAATCATCGTAGGTCGGTTCGATTTTTCTCCGATAAACCTGTAAGCGAATTAGTCATACAAAACCTTATCATGGCGGCCTCGACGGCTCCGTCTGGTGCGAATAAACAGCCTTGGACATTCTGTGCTATCTCGAATCCCGAAATCAAAAAGCAAATCAGAGCCGCTGCCGAGGAGGAAGAATTTAAAAGTTATAACGGCCGGATGTCGGAAGAGTGGCTTAGGGATTTAGCTCCGCTCGGAACCGATTGGAAAAAACCATTTCTCGAAACCGCCCCTTGGCTGATTGTAGTTTTTAAACGAGCTTACGAATATGATACTGCTAATAAAAAACATCAGAATTATTATGTAAACGAATCGGTTGGTTTGGCTTGTGGATTTTTATTAACTGCCATTCACGAAGTTGGTTTGGTTACATTGACGCATACTCCGAGTCCGATGGACTTTTTGACTAAAATTTTGAATCGACCCGAAAACGAACGCCCATTTTTGTTGCTACCAATCGGGTATCCAGCCGATGACGCAACTGTGCCTGACATTCAACGCAAACCAGCCGAAGAAGTTGTTGCTTGGTACAAATAAAAATCCCGCTCGTTGCTGAGCGGGATTTTTGTTAAATGTCTTTTTTCAATTTGTTCTTAAAGACCTTCTCAAATTTTTCAACTTTTGGCCTTACGACAAACTGGCAGTAAGGTTGCCCACCATTCTGATTGAAATAATTTTGGTGGTAATCTTCGGCAACATAAAACTCGCTGGCCTTACTGATTTCAGTAACAATTGCTCTGTCAAATGCACCTGAAGCATTCAAGTCGGCTTTGTACTTCTCTGCCAATGCTTTTTGGGTATCGTTATGATAAAAAACCGCCGAGCGGTATTGTGTTCCAGTATCATTACCTTGGCGATTTAATGTAGTTGGGTCATGCGTTTTCCAAAACACTTCTAATAGTTCTTCATAACTGACCTTTTTAGGGTCATAATAAATATGACAAACCTCAGCATGGCCAGTTAGCCCAGTACAAACATCTTTGTATGATGGGTTTTTTGTTGAGCCGCCCATATAACCAGACTCTACCTTCGAAACTCCGTCCAGTCTTTGAAAAACCGCCTCAACACACCAAAAACAACCAGCTCCAAAAGTTGCAATCTCATTGCCAGCAGTCAAAATATTATCTTCGTTCATTTTTTTTGTTTTGTTTTTATTACTTTGTGCACACGAACTCAAACTGAGTATCGACAGTGCTATTAAAAAAAAGTTTCTTAGTTTCATTTTCAACAAATTTGAATGATATAAAGTTTTGCCTTCTATATCAACGCATAATTACACAAAAAGGATTACAAATTATGAAAAAAATTGACATCTCTGATTTTCGATTTGATGGAGTAGGGGACTTCTCTATTTCAGAAGCAAAAACAAAAATAAAGGATTTGTACGAAGACAAATCTGAGTACGAAGTAATTCTTTCGGAATACCACAAAAAAATAGATGAATTACAAAACATCATGTATGCTCACAATAGGTATGGTGTTCTGGTGATTTTTCAGGCAATGGATGCTGCAGGCAAAGATGGCACTATGAAGGCCGTCTTTCAAGGAGTTCATCCGCTTGGTTTAAATTTCATTTCATTCAAACGCCCCACCGAGACCGAACTCGAACACGATTTTATGTGGCGATGCTATCAACATCTTCCAGAGCGTGGTAGTATTACGGTTTTTAACCGTTCTTATTACGAAGAAGTTTTGGTTGTAAAAGTTCATCCAGAGATACTGACCAACAAACAAAGGCTGCCCTCCGAACTTACCAAAGACCTGAATCATCTATGGAAAAAACGTTATGAAGATATTGCCAACTTCGAGAGTTACCTTAATAATAATGGAATAAAAGTAATTAAGTTTTTTCTTCATGTTTCTAAAGAAGAGCAGGCTGAGCGTTTGATTGAAAGAATAGAAGACCCAACCAAAAACTGGAAGTTTGAGGAGGGCGATGTAAAAGAACGTGAGTTTTGGAACGACTACCAGCTCGCCTACCAAGACATGATAAATGCAACATCATCAAAAAAATCACCGTGGTACATAATACCCGCCGATGATAAAAAGAATATGAGACTACTTGTGGCTCACACAATAAGTAAGGAATTAGAATCTTTAGAGATGTCTTACCCTCCGACCGACCACAAAAGGCAGCTTGAGTTGAAAGGTTTGATTGAAACCATAAAATCCCAAAACCTATAAAATATTCGTTTTCTATATTTATATTTAATATTTAACGATTACAACCATTTCAATAGCTTCGTAATATATTTTTTATAAATTATTTATTTATTGGCATTTTTAGATTAAAAATTCGCCTATTGTAAATTATTTAATGTTATAGCGAAGATAAAAAATGATACCGCTTAATCATTTTTATCAGTGTTAAAACTATTTCAAAAAAGGTTTGTTACCTTTGTATAGAAAGTATTCAGGACGAGGAAAATGCACCTCGTCCCTTTTGTATTTATAGTTTATGGATGTCAAAGAACTCTTAAAAATTTACAGTGAAGATAGTTTTGTTCTTAATGTCAATGATAAAATCAAAACGTCTAATATCACCCAAATCAAAGGTCTTACCGGTAGTTTAGACGCTGTCATTGCGGCAACGGTTTCGCAACAACAACCCGAACACCACGTCTATGTATTACCCGACAAAGAGGACGCCTCTTACTTCTACAACGACTTACAGAATTTACTCGGAGAAGACACAGTTTTTCTTTTTCCGATGTCTTACAAGAAACCTTACCAATACGAAGAGTTTGATAATGCG
>JALOLV010000407.1 GCA_025455785.1 Spirosomataceae bacterium
GTCAGAAACTTGGATGAATTATCGCAAGTTCTCGAAATCGGTGGAGTGGTCAGAATCATGCTTGATAACTTTAGTTTTGAGAATATCCGAGCCGCACTCAAAATGATTGATGGGCGATTCCCGGTTGAGGCATCGGGTGGAATCACCCCGCAGAATGTCCGTGAATATGCCGATTGTGGTGTAGATTATGTTTCGATGGGATATTTGACTCACTCGGCCAAAAGTCTTGATTTGAGTCTGAAAGCGATTAAAGAATAATTCTGATGAAAAAACTCTTTTTACTCCTCATTTTGCCAATTATGTCATTTGCTCAAACAGATAACACTTTCGAGATTCAAGGGCATCGAGGATGCCGTGGGTTGCGTCCCGAGAATACGATTCCTGCATTTTTGCACGCACTCGATTTGGGTGTTCAGACTCTCGAATTAGACGTTATTATCTCAAAAGACCACAAAGTGGTGGTTTCGCACGAGGCATATTTCAATCCTGCGATTTCGACCGACCCAAACGGAAATGTGGTAACCAAAGAAACGCAAGGCAACCTCTACCAGCTTGATTATGAGCAGATTAAGAAATATGACGTAGGCAAACGGGGCAATGCAGGCTACCCCGAACAGCTAAAAATGGAGGTGTCGAAGCCGCTTTTGAGCGAGGTTCTCAAAACCTGCGAAAAGTACATAAAAGACAAAAAATTGGGCAATATCAAGTACAACATCGAAATCAAGAGCGAAGAAAAAGAGTATAACGTTTACCAGCCCGGGGTTTCGGTATTTTGTGAATTGGTCTATAAAGAAATCATTAAATATCTACCCGCCAATCGGGTAATTTTACAGAGTTTTGATGCCAACGTAATGCGTTACCTGAATTTTCAGATGCAGTCTAAGAAATTCAAAAAAATAACGCTTTCGTGGTTAATTGAGCCATTCGATAGCCAAAATATTGAGAAAAACTTAGATAAATTAGGCTTTAAACCCGATGTTTGGAGTCCGTTTTTTGCGAAGTTGAACAAAGAAATCGTTGAAGATTTACACCAAAGAGGCATCAAGGTGATTCCGTGGACAGTCAATCTCAGAAAAGACATGGAGAATGTTAAGGCAATGGGTTGCGACGGACTCATCACCGATTACCCCGACCGAGCCAAAGGTTTGTGATTTTATATTTTATTTGTAGATTTGGTTATCAAATTACGTGATATGGAGATTATTGAATCAATACCTAAGAAAACGAGGAATAAGATACCCGAACATCTTATTTATGAGATGGTTGATGGTCGTCCGATTTACTATGCAGGTTATCAGAATGTGGTCAAAGGTATTGTCAGTTCAGAAACTATTATGGGAGCCGGTAAACTTCAAAGTTATATTATAAGACTTATTCAAAAATTTTTGGATAAACATTCAATCAGCGATGTTATCGAACTATTTTATAGTGAAGTCGGAATAAAGTTTCCTAACAAAACTTGGCGTAACTGCGATTTAGCCATTTTTAAAAAAGAACGATTAGTAAGTGAGGATTTGTTTGATGAAGATTACTTTACTACTCCTCCAAACGTCGTCATTGAGATTGATACGAAAGCAGATTTGAAAAACTACGACAACGAAGAGCATTATTATAGAGAAAAAACCCAGCAATTGCTCGACTTCGGAGTCGAAAAAGTAATCTGGATTTACACCAAAAATCCAAGAAAAATCTTAGTGGCAGAGAACGGTAAGGATTGGCTTCTTAAAAATTGGAACAAAGATGTAGAAATCATGCCCGACTGCTTAATTAATCTGCAAGACTTAATTGACAATCAATAAATAATAACAAAACCCTATCTATTACCAGTGAGCATGTTGAATGAAATACTTGGCTTTTTTATAAAAAGACGTATCGGAAGGATTGAAGAAATGATGAATAATCCTATCGAAACGCAAGAGGCTGTTTTTCATGACCTTATCGAAAAAGCCCGTTATACAGAGTGGGGAATGCTCTACGGATACAGCAGTATTTATACGATTCAGGATTTTCAAGAAAGAGTACCCGTCTCGACTTACGAAGAACTCTTCCCGTTTATCGAAAGAGTGCTAAAAGGCGAGCAAAATATACTTTGGTCTTCGGATATAAAGTGGTTTTCAAAATCTTCGGGTACAACCAACGCTCGTAGTAAGTTTTTACCAATCTCTGCCGAATCGCTCGAAGACTGCCATTATCGTGGCGGAAAAGACGTGATGACGCTTTTCTTGAATAATTATCCCGAATCAGGGATTTTTGAAGGAAAAGGACTCTCAATTGGCGGTACTCTTCACAACAATCCATACAACGCCAACACGCAAGCTGGCGATGTCTCGGCGGTTATTATGAAAAATCTTCCTGCTTGGGCCGATTTTATCCGTACTCCACCCATCGACGTAGCACTGATGGAAAAATGGGAGGAGAAAATGGAACTAATGATTGAAATTTGTTCTAAAGAAAACGTAACCAGTGTTTTGGGAGTACCTACTTGGACAGTCGTTTTGCTCGAAAATATTATGGAGCGACTGGGCAAAAAGAATATGCTCGAAATTTGGCCAAACTTTGAGGTATTTGTACACGGAGCCGTCAATTTTCAGCCATATCGTGAGTATTTCCAGAAAAAGTTGTTTCCGTCAGATTCGGTACAGTACATGGAAACCTACAACGCATCCGAAGGTTTTTTTGCCATGCAAGATGAACTTGGTAGAGTTGGTGAAATGCTATTGATGCTCGATTATGGCATTTTCTACGAGTTTATTCCGATGGAAGAATGGGACAAAGAATACCCAAAAGCACTGACCCTCGGCGAAGTAGAATTAGATAAAAATTATGCACTCGTCATTTCGACAAATGCAGGGCTTTGGCGATACAAAATCGGCGATACGGTTAAGTTTACCTCAAAATATCCTTTCAGAATCAAAGTAAGCGGACGCACCAAACACTTTATTAATGCCTTTGGCGAAGAAGTAATCATCGAAAACGCCGAAGCGGCTATAACCGAGGCTTGTTCGGCAACCAATGCCATCATCGCCGACTACACAGCAGGCCCAGTTTATATGGGCGATGGCACCAAAGGTGGTCATGAGTGGATTATTGAGTTTTCGCAACAACCCGATGACGAAACAACTTTTAAAAGAATCTTGGACGAAACCATCCGTAGTGGATGTCGAAACGTGGAAAATTGGGAGGGCAGCACAAAGTGCCTCGTTTGAGCAATTCGAGAGAGTATTTGGATGATATTCTTGAATTAGTAAAGGAGAATGCCTAAAATAGATTAGGTCTGCTTTTGCCTATTTATCTGACCGAGTTTTGCGTTCATTATTTGCCCGATTTCGAGTGCTTTACTCTTGACAAACTCGGCCTTTTCGCCCGCAAAAAGTTCATCGGTAGTAATAAAAAAATAGCTCAACCAACGCTCAAAATGCCCGACATTCAGGGGTGTTCGCTCGTTGGCTTGGATATGCACCCACATCATGCCGCCCTCGTAATTGCCTGTTTGAAAAAGCCAATTCTCCCAAAAATTATACATTCGTGGCAGGTGGCGTTGCCATTCTGCTTCGGGCATATCAAAAATAGGTGCAAGGTATTCGTCTCTTCTTACTTTGTAATAAAAACTATCGACCAACCTCACAACATCTTCTCGGTTCTGAATATCACTTTTCGTATCCATCGTATATCATTATAATTCCTGTAAAAATACTCCAACTCAGTCTGGCTCTCCCATGACCTGCATCATATTTTACCACTCAATCTCTTTGAGACCTTTGCTACGCAAATAATTATTGGCTTGGCTAAAATGTTTTGTACCAAACCAGCCACCGTGATTGGCCGCCAGTGGCGAGGGGTGTTTGGCTTTCAGA
>JALOLV010000408.1 GCA_025455785.1 Spirosomataceae bacterium
ATTATCGCCCGATAAACAAGTATTAGTTTATCCAAACCCTGCGGATGAGCAAAAGGGATTTTATCTGACAATCGAGTATGTAGAAGATGAAACAATACAGATTTTTAACTCTAATGGCATATTGGTCTTAAAAGCTAAAGCCAACGGCACAACAAATTATATAAATGCTCAAAGCCTTGCGGCTGGCACTTACTTTTGTAAGGTCGGCACCCGACCAAGTATCCGAATCGTCATTCGGTAAATATCATAAAAAAACATGGGTGGAATCCACCCATGTTTTTGGCTTACCTAACACTAAATTTATCGTTTCCCAAAAAATTTGCTTTGAGATTTGGGTTCTAATCAATTTCTTATGATATAATACAAAACAAAGCTGTGACTATAAAGTCAGTGAGGGTGAACTCACATACTCCGAAGAAGTACCATCTACGTAGTTAATTCTAACCTGAGCAGTATATGTAATAGACCTACAACGGCAAGAAAACGGAATAGCCAGAGAGCCATCTCTACCTGTAATTGCAACCTCTTTTGAATATTTCTTTGTGGTCAAGAAAAAATCACCTGATTTGATAGTATAATTGACAGTATATGATTTTACTCTGTGAACTGGACCTGTCCATTTGAGGGTAGCAACCAAACCGACCTCCCACCTAATGCCATAAGGCTTTTTAGGGTATAAGACTCTCACAGCTTTTCTATCGTTTGTTGTAAGTGATAACCCTTGGAGCGTTGCACCTGTCTCTTGGTTCATTAATGAACCTCTTTCAGTTTTTGGGGTATCTGGTATATCTCTGATTCCAACTTCTCGAACCTCTCGCCAATTGGTGTGTTGTAAACCAATAGCATGCCCCAATTCATGTGCAATTATTGCTACTTGATGCCCGTGCATTTCGTCGGAGAACTCTTTTGGATTTAGATTTAGGCTAATTTCACTCCCGGGGTTTCCATTGACTGGCATTCTTGAGTTGGCGAGTTCGCCTGCTTTAAAACCTGCTCTCCCTCCTTCTATTAGTAAATCGTATGCACCCGTAGTTACCTTAACAAATCTTATGTTTGATTCTGGAATAGGGTCATCTGCAAGTCTATACAAGTTTACATTGTTCCACATATCAATTGCTTTGTCAATTTCTTGATGGTAGGCTTTTACACTTGCGTGAACCATTACTCTAATAGTTTGTTTCTTTTCATTAAATATTAACTCGTTGGGGTTGTATGCTTGTTCTTCTTTTGCACCCTGCAAATGGTTATAATCACTTTTCTTAAAAACCATATCGCCTTCTACTACAAATCTGTCGCCTCGGTCATCTATATCTTCCTCTTTAAAACCCATTGATTTTAAATATTGAAGCAGAACTTGGGTGTTATCAGGTATTTTTAGCTTTGCATCTTTTGCATCAATGCTTTTATCTATTTCACATGAAGAAATAGTGATTATAACGGCTGTTATAATCATTAACAGTAATTTTTGTTTCATTTTCTTTGGAGTTTAAAATTAATTATAAAAAAGCTATTTGATATAAATATGGTGATTCATAGCAAATACCATCATTAATTATCTGAACAGATAACTAAGCAAATTAAAGAAGTATAAGGGTATTTGATTGGCTGGATTAGATATATGACTCAAGAATTGTCATGTTTTTTATGTCTATTATATAGTTATCATTTTAGTACTTTTATCAATTCTACCTCAAATATCACGGGCATCATGGGTTTGATAGGGGTGTTGGGTGGAGGCATTGGGCCGTAAGCTAACTCGGTCGGGATATAGAATTTGTATCTGCTTCCCTCAGTCATTAATTGCAGGCCTTCTCTGAAGCCGGGTATTGTCTCCGAAAGCAAAAGCGTATCTGGGTTATTGTAGGTATTGGTCTGAAACACCTTGTTATCGGTAGTGTAACCTTTGTAATTTACTACTACACGATTAGACATTGTTGGTTTTAATCCTTCGCCATCATTTACTTTTTCATATTGTAAGCCTGTTTTACTAACATTAATACTTTTATGAGTTTTGTTGATGGCCAAAAAAGATTGACCTTTTTGGTAGTTAATTATTGCTTTCTCTACCTTTATTGAATCTTCAAACAGGCTTATTGCTATATTTGCTTCTACTTTTGAAATCTTAAAGTTTTTGTCACTAAGTACATCATAAACTCCCTTTAAATACGCCTTTTCATTAAATTTCACCTCTTTGAGTTTAGATTCATTACGATTAAAAATAGCTGAACTCTTACTAATTTTCATCACATTATTCTGATATTCTTCATTATCATTTCGATAACAACTACAAAAGCAAAATGATATAACAACAAAGTATATAGCGGTTCTATTTTTCATTCCTTCTTTTTTATAATATCAAAAATTTCGACTTCAAAAAGAGCAGGCATGTAATCGTACATCAGAGTTGAGCCTTCTTTAACAACACCATAGCTGAGTTTTGGCGGAATAGCAAACCTGTATTTACTACCCTTAGTCATTATCGAAATGCCCTCTTTCAACCCAGATAAGTTACCAGTAAATATTGTAGTATCAATATCTGTACTTCTCCGATTATCAAATGTCAAGCCATCAATCCTTTTCCCAACATAGCTCAATATAAGAGTATCTCCTATCTCTGGTCTGAGAATACTATTTCCTTTTTTTAATATTTCGTATTGCAAGCCC
Source organism: Spirosomataceae bacterium (assembly GCA_025455785.1). GTDB lineage: Bacteria > Bacteroidota > Bacteroidia > Cytophagales > Spirosomataceae > JALOLV01. Next base: position 2,665 of record JALOLV010000408.1, read on the forward strand.
GAGGAAGTTGTTATTACTCCTTTACGAATTTTATTTTTTTCAAAGTATAACCTCACGCCCTCATTCAAAACATGATTAATTGTGTCTATTGCTGATTTGTATTGAGTAGTATCAAACTGGTTAGTGCTATTAGAATAAGAATACTCTTCTAAGAAAGCATCATACTCAAAATTTTGGTAGCCGTTTTCTCGAAGTTTCCAAGCAGTATATACACCTTTATAATAAGATAAGGAGTCTTCTCTTGAAGTAAAACGATACTGTCTCCATTCATTTTCTTTTTTGGAACAAGCACAAGCCATCACTATTAATATCAACAAAGTACCTGTTTTCATACGAAATGGGGTTTGCATAATTTATAAACTTAGGGGCAGTAATCTGTATTACTACCCCTATTGAATATTAAATTGGTTTTACATATACCCAAAAACGTGCATCGTTTGTCATATTTGGGAAGTTATTAATATTTGTACTTGCGTAGTTGCCATCTCTA
>JALOLV010000409.1 GCA_025455785.1 Spirosomataceae bacterium
ACAATCGAAAACCAAGGAGATTTATCGGGGCGATAATCGTTAATTTGTACGGGGAGGTGCATTGGGCTGTAAACATTGCCCGTTAGGTCGAATCCTAACTGCGTTCTCGGAACTGTATAACTCACCGCCCAATTTCCACTGAATTTTGATACAAAGAGCTGTGGCATACGACTCATTATTCCGTTTTCGTTGGTTTCATTCTGAAAAACATCCATCCACGTAAATCCAGCAATGAGTTTCAATCCCGAATCAAAATTGAAGTCCGAATTGACGGTTAACCCCCTCGATACTGCGTATCCTCGTAAATTATCATAAATGATGGCATCGGGGTCAATAGTGTAATCTCCCACAATTTTATTGCTAAATCGAGTATAAAAAAGCGACGCATCTAAGCCAATAAACCCAAAAGACGGAAAAATCTTGCTGGCATAATTGAGGTTTGTATTGATAGACCTTTCGGGTCGAAGTTCTTCTCTGATAATTACCTTTCTTGCTCCAGTTAGGGCAGCGTGGTCTTCGGTAAATAAATTGACAACTCGGTAGCCAGTACCCGCACTAAACCTAAAAACATGGTTTTGGTTGAGCGAATGTTTAAGATTAATCCGTGGAGTCAATATACTTCCGTGCTGGCTGTTGTAATCATACCTTAGCCCCAAAAGAAGTTTATTTTTTTTGCTCAATTCTATTTCATCCTGCACAAAAAGTCCGGGCAGAAGAATAGTTGAGGGCTTATTTCTTAGGTCTAAATCGGCCGTAGCAGGGGTGCTATCGTCATAAAAAGTATATCTAAATGCCAAGCCCATGAGGGCATCGTGTTTGGGAGATATTTTTTTATCCCACAATAATTGCCCAAAAGCAACCTTCTGATTGGCTATGTAGTAAGTTGTGCCATAAACGCTATTTTGGTCGTGGTTATTGAATGAGTATTGGAGTGTAACTCGCTCATTATCAATGGGTAGTTGGTAGTTGCCTATCAACTCAATGCGTTTGGTATAGATACTTTCACCATAGATTTGGTCGGTTCCTCTAAATTCTTTAGTCCAGTTTTTTTGTCCACCCCATCGGTCTTCGTACAAATACCTGAATGCAATATTTGCCAATCTGTTTTGTTTACGTTCAAAATTCCATTTATTAAAAATCGAAACTCTGTTTTGAAGAGCCAAATCGGTGAAATTATCATTATTAATGTCAAAAATCTTATTGAAATTGAAATAATTGGCACTCAAAAGCGAAGTAGCTTTCTTTGTAACTTTGAATTTTGCCGAAGCATCAAAGCTTATTTCTTGATACGAAGTACTGTTTAAATCGAAGCTAAAAATAGGGGCAGAAGTTGGATTTTTGGTGATTACATTGATGAGTCCACCGACCGCCTCGGAGCCATAGAGTGTCGAAGCTGGCCCTTTGACGACTTCGATTCGCTGCACCATCGCATTCGGAATCCCACTTAAACCATAAACCGTTGATAACGAAGAAACTATCGGCATTCCATCAATCGTAATCATCGTGTACGGGCCCTCCATTCCGTTGATATGAATATCACCCGTGTTACAAACGTTACAATTCAACTGTGGCCGCACCCCGTTTATCATCCCCACTGCATCAAATAGGCTTGGCGTAGGATTTTTCTTGAATAAAACGGGGCTATAAACCTCGACCGGCACTGGACTTTCGAGTTTAGAAACCTCCTTCATCGTACCTGTCACAACCACTTCGTCGAGGGTGTTGTCATTTTCTTTTAAGTCAATGATAATTTCTGTAAATGGTACATTTGTAATCGTGATTCTCTGTCTGAATGATTCGTAACCAATCATTGAGGCTACAATTTCGTGGCTTCCGTATGGGATTTTCAATAAGATAAATACGCCGTTTGAATCGGTTTGCGTACCTTTTGCCAATTTCGGAATCCCTACATTGACCATATCCAATGGTTTTCCGGCACTTTTCACGATTCCTTTTAGGCTTCCTGTTTGGGCGTTAATCCCGTAAGAAAAAACGATAAAAAAGAATAAATATATATTTTTCATTAGTTAATTAGAACCCTTAAAATAAAAATTTAGACAAATCTAAAAATAAATATCCTAATCGACAAAATTATTTTTAAATTCATTTTCTAAATATGTTTAGAAATGATTATTAAATGCAATAATATTGCAAAAATGTTTAATTTTCTTTCTTCAGATTGAGAAATAACTTGGTTTTGTGAAATCATTAAATGCCCGGACAAGACCCAAGTCGCAATAAATCAATATTTGGTCTATCAAAAACTTATTTTTTTAGTTAATAATGATAGATTTATATTTTCAGATTTGAATAATTCTATCGAATAATTGGTATTTATTCAATTATTCTTCAAATTTGATAGCTAACATCTTTTAACTCTTGAACTTCAATCAACTAACCAGCAAATGAAAAGAAGAGATTTTATTCAAATGTCGAGTTTGGGTCTGGGGGCAATGATGGGAGCTTCGATACCGGTTTTGGGCAATTTTGTACCTGCCGAACGAATGCTCGAATCCGTTGCCGACGCCGCCATGAAAAAGAAAATGGCGGATGTTGCCCTCAATGCCGCCCGTTCTAAAGGTGCAACTTATACCGATGTGCGAATCGGTAGATACCTCCAACAATATTTATTTACCCGCGAAAACAAAGTTCAGAACATTGTCAATGCCGAATCTTACGGTGTGGGTATTCGGGTAATTGCCAACGGAACTTGGGGCTTTGCCGCTACCAGCGATGTAAGCAACGATGGAATCGCCAAATGTGCCGAAACCGCCGTGGCAATCGCCAAAGCAAATGCCAAGATTCAGACCGAGCCAGTTATTTTAGCTCCACAAAAAGGTGTTGGCGAAGTAACTTGGAAAACTCCAATTCAGAAAAATGCTTTTGAAGTACCAGTTCAAGAAAAAATAGATTTATTGATGAAAGTAAACGGCGATGCCATGAAAAACGGTGCGGCGTTTGTAACATCAAACCTATTTTTCATCAACGAACAAAAATATTTAGCTTCTTCGGATGGCTCATACATCGACCAAGATATTCACCGTATTTGGCCAACATTTACCGTAACGGCTGTTGATAAAGCGGCAGGTAAATTCAAAACCCGTGATGCTCTCAGCTCGCCAATGGGTATGGG
>JALOLV010000410.1 GCA_025455785.1 Spirosomataceae bacterium
GTAGCCCTAAATAGAGCTACATTCTGTCGTATATTGGCCAATTTTATTGCTGATTTGTTGGTCTCCACCAGAGCAAATGTCCTCTTCAAACTGGCAGCGGATATTAATGCTTTTTTCGCATATTTCCACCAACTATTTTTTGCCACATTACCCTTTTGTTTTCTACCATATTACCAACCAAACTCACGAAGGCTTTGAGGCTTCGTGAGTTTGGTTTTATTGTATTACCAAACCGTAATCCGTTCGTTTTCGGGTTTGTACATTTTATCTCCCGGTTTTATGTCAAATGCTTGATAAAATGGCGTAAAATTCATCAACGGGCCATTCACACGCCATTTTGCCGGCGAATGCGGATTGGTATTTACGTATGTTCTCATAAACGCATCTTTGGTTTTGACTCGCCAGATTCGAGCAATCGAAACAAAAAAGCGTTGGTCTGGAGTCAAACCATCGATTTTAGTATTGCTTTTCCCTTGTTCGGTCAATTTAAAAGCATCGTAAGCAATGGCAATTCCGGCAATATCGGCTGTGTTCTCTCCTACTGTCAAGGCTCCCTTTACGTGCAAAGAATCAAGAACCGTAAACTTATTGTATTGGTCAATCACCTGTTGGGTTCTGGCTTTAAACTTCTTAAAATCATCTTCTTTCCACCAATTCTTTACATTACCATATTTGTCATACAATGCTCCTTGGTCATCGAATGAGTGCGTAATCTCATGCCCGATTACCATTCCGATTCCACCATAATTCAGAGCATCATCGGCATTCATATCAAAATACGGTGGTTGCAAGATTCCTGCTGGAAAAACGATTTCGTTCAATGGCGGATTATTGTAGGCAGTTACCGTTGGCGGAGTTGTCCCCCATTCGGTGCGGTCAACTGGCTGGCCTACTTTTGCAATGGCATAATTAAAATCGTTTTTGCTCGTAGCAAGGCGATTCTCAAAATAAGTTTTTCGATTTATCACAACATTCGAGTAGTCTCTCCACTTATCTGGATACCCGATTTTTTCGGTAAAGGCATAAAGTTTTTCTTTGGCCTTAGCTTTGGTCGAATCGCTCATCCAATCGAGTTTAGTGATTCGGGTTTCAAATGCCGTTTTCAGATTCTTGACCAGAACCTGCATCCGTCTTTTGGCTTCTTCCGGAAAATACTTTTTGACGTAAAGTTGAGCAAGTCCATGCCCCAAAGATTTATCAACCGCATCGGTTATTTCTTCTCCACGGGGTTTCTGAGCCGACTGACCAGTCAAAATCTTCGCATACTCAAAAGATGCCGAAGTAAAAGGTTTACTCAAAAAATCGGCATACGAAACCAAAACCTTGGCCCTCAAATAAGCCTTCCAATCTTCTATCGAAGTAGTTGTTAAAAGCGAATTGAGGCGGTCGTAATACGCAGGTTGTTGCATGTTTAGCGAATCAATATTTATTCCCAAACCTTTAAAGTAAGTCAGCCAACCTATGTTTGGTTGCTTGGCAGCAATATCGGCCACTGATAATTTATTGTAGTTGGCTTGTACGTTTCTACGTTCGATATTGGTTTTGTGCGATGTTGCGAGTTCTTTTTCAATACTGTAAACCGCCGCAGCCATACCCTCGGCTTTTGATGGAGAGATTCCGGTAAGGGTGAATAATTTAGCAATATAATCTTTGTAGGATTTCTGGATATTGAGGGTCGAAGCATCGGTTCTGAAATAATAATCTCGCTCGGGCAATCCGATTCCGGTTTGGCTTAGATTAACAATATTGATAGAACTTTTCTTGATGTCTGGGCCTACTCTAAAACCAATGATTGAGTAATTGTTGAGCTTGGTTTGGTCGGCCACGTATTTCATCAATCCTACTACATCTTTGATGGCGTCAATCTGTTTCAGCATCGGTACCACTGGCGAGTACCCTCTTTTATTGATTGTAACGGTATCCATACCCGAAGCATAAAAATCACCAACTTTTTGCTCGATAGTACCAATCTTATTTTTAGCAGCCGAAACACTATCCAAAATGCCCTGCATACGGATGCGTTGCGGAAAATTCATGAATGAATATGCCCCAACCCCCGACTGAGTAGAAGGAATCTCGACCGAATTATACCATTTTCCGTTGATGTGCATAAAGAAATCATCGCCCGGCTTGATAGATTTGTCGAACTCGGCCGTATTGATGATTTGTGCAAAAAGTGCCGATGCAACAAGCCATAGGTTTAGGGTTAGAATAAAGCGTTTTTTCATGTTTGTTGAATAATATTTTTTAGTAAGAATCTTGACAAATTTAGCCAAAAAAATATTCAAAAATCCAAGCAATAGAGCAAATTGGATTATTGATAGATTAAATGAGAATCACGTGCCGAGTTCTGATAAGCCATTTTGACATCCCCTACCCTAATCCCTTCTGATTTGCTTTTACGTATCGCACCATAGGATTTTCTTATGCGTATCATCAAAACGCCCCTTTGTACGTTAGGTTCTTGCAGAAAAGCCGAAGAGAGATGTTACCAAAATTATTATCCTTACACCTCTTCAGCCATTTCAATGGCTTTTCGTAGAGCCGCCAATTTGAGGTGAATCTCTTTCATTTCTAATTCTACATCCGACTTCGCCACAACGCCCATCCCTGCCTGATAAAAAAGTGTATTATTTTTACTCAAGAATGTCCGAATCGCGATAGCATGATTAAAATTCCCCTCAAAATCCATAAAACCAATGGCTCCACCGTAAATACTACGATTGGTTGGCTCCATTTTATTAATCAGGCTCATTGCCATATGTTTTGGCGAGCCAGAGAGCGTTCCAGCCGGAAAAGTATCGGCTACGAGTTGCAAAGGGTTGGTTCCTTCGTGCATCCGACCTGTCACTTTAGAAACCAAGTGAATCACGTGGCTATAAAACTGTACTTCTTTAAAAATATCTACTTTGACACTATCTGAACTGCGAGATAGGTCATTTCGGGCCAAATCTACGAGCATAACGTGTTCGGCCGATTCTTTGGGGTCGGCGTGGAGTTGCTGTGCCAATTCGGCATCTTTTTGGTCATCGCCAGTCCGCCTAAATGTCCCAGCAATCGGGTGTATTTCGGCCATTCCATCTTTGATATAAATTTGTTTTTCGGGCGATGAACCAAATATTTTGTAACCG
>JALOLV010000064.1 GCA_025455785.1 Spirosomataceae bacterium
AGTGGTCAATGGGCAGTCAATCAATGAATTTGTCAGATATAAAGGCAAGATTGATTATTTGGGTGGAACTGCCGGAGTTAATATAGGTTATCAGTTTACGCTTTTTCAGCATTTGTACATTGATACTTACTTAGGTGGCGGACTCAGACTGCTCAGCAAAAATGAAAATATACAAAGACAGCAGCAACAAATTGGTTATTATTACAACGGCGATAACGGAGCTATTCTCGAATTTGTCGATAAAGCTGGCGTTGTACCAAATGCTGGTATAACGGTTGGGGTGAATTGGTAGATTGAAATAGTTATGTACTTAGTTTTTTTTCCATAGGATAGGGTTTGCAAACCCTATCCTATGGAAAAACATAAATATTTAATTTTTATTCTTCTCCCAATTTTCAAACTTTTCTAATTCATCGCCGATACTTTTGGAGCTACATCATCGGAAAGCCCAACGAATGGAAGAATATCTGGCAAGACGTCAATCGGTGATAAGAAGTATATCAACCCCGCAATAATTTTTATCAAACTCAGATTATCCACTTGTCTATATTGCCCCACGGCGTAAGCCTTTACCAATCTACCCAGCAATGTAACCTTATTTCTGATTTCGTCTGCAAGTCCGCCAACGCCCAATTCTTGAGTTTTTTGAAGCGAATTTCTTAATAATTTCAATAAACTTTCGGCGTTTCGGGCGATTCTTGGTGCTTTGCCCATCGCACTTTTAAATACAAACGATTCTAATATTTTGGAAAGTAAATCTGATTTTGAAACTGTACTGTCGGCCATTTTTGGTGTGTTTTTTAGTCAATAACAAAAAATTAGCTAAAAAAGTATAGAATTTTGGAAAAATCCAAGAAAAAGTAAAAATTCATTTAGGTTTTATTGGAATAGTGCAATAAATTTGAACCGTCAATGAGAGTTGTTCATTGTCATTCTGTGGTCATTCGATAGTCATTCAGTTGATGAATTATAATTATCGAATCTTGTTTTGTGCAACCGAATGACAACCGAATGCCTACTATTTGACAATCGTTATTATTCAATCACATAAATTTAGTCCAAAACAAATATGAAAGTAACTGTCGTAGGTGCAGGTGCTGTTGGAGCTACAACTGCAGATAACATCGCTCGCAAACAAATTGTAGATGAATTAGTATTGCTCGACATCAAAGAAGGTGTTGCCGAAGGTAAAGCAATGGATTTGATGCAATGTGCAGCTTTAGAAGGTTTCGATACAACTATTATTGGTTCGACAAATGACTACACCAAAACTGCTAAGTCAGATGTAGTCGTAATCACTTCGGGCTTACCACGCAAACCGGGTATGACTCGTGAAGAACTCATCGGAATCAACGCTGGAATCGTTAAGACTGTTGTAACCAATATCCTGACGCATTCGCCCAAAGCTATTTTGGTTATTGTATCAAACCCAATGGATACCATGACTTATTTGGCTCTTCAGGTTGCTCAGTCGATGGGATTACCTAAGAAAAAAGTAATTGGTATGGGTGGTGCTTTGGATTCATCACGATTCCGTTATTATTTATCGCAAGCGATGGGAGTCTCACAAGGTGATTTGCACGCAAACGTAATCGGAGGACACGGCGATACTACAATGATTCCGCTGACTCGTTTGGCGACTTGGCAAGGTGTGCCAGTAAGCCGTATGTTGGCAAAAGAAGCGTTATCTAAAATCGCTGCCGATACAATGGTTGGTGGTGCTACATTGACAGGTCTTTTGGGTACTTCGGCTTGGTATGCACCGGGTGCGGCAACTTGCTCGGTAGTAGAAGCCATCATCCGTGACGAAAAGAAAATCATCCCGTGCTCGGTAGCCCTCAATGGCGAATATGGCCAAAAAGACATCTGTCTCGGTGTACCTGTTGTATTAGGCAAAAACGGTTGGGAGAAAATCATTAACTACCGCCTCAACAACGACGAAAAAGCAACGTTTGAGAAATCAGCAAATGCAGTTCGTAATATGAACGATGTCTTGAAAACATTGAACGTGTAGGATTCATCGAATTTAGATATTTGCAAAATCCCATTCAGATTTCTGGATGGGATTTTGTTTTAAATGCCTGATTTGTAGAGTTTTGTAAGAAAAAGCGATAAGATTAAAAATAATTTTCACTTTTTTTTGAAAATATAGAAAGAATAATTATATTTGTCTTGCAATAATCTTAATGCTTACCTAATAAATAAATTTTCAATGAAGAAACTCTACTTAGGCTTCTCATTGCTACTTTTTATTGTTTTATCTACGGCAAACATACTTTTCGCACAGGATAAAAATGAAAGATTAGTAGCCAATCTGAGAAAGAAATTGAATGACTGCACTATTAACAACAAACAACTTACCGAAGAAAACCTGAGTTTACACGAAAGTAACAAGCGATTTATGAATTGGGTGATTAATCTGCGTGATTCGCTCAATCAACAAATCAGTAATAATGCCACACTTACCAACCAAAATAGTAAACTCGAAGACCAAAAAGGACAGTTAGAAAACAAGCTTACTTCTACAAGCACCGAGCTAAGTACTGCTCAAAAAAACATTGAAATGCTCAAATATGATTTGGCTCTCGAAAAAAACAACGAGATTGTCCGAATCTACAATCAACCACTTGCCAAAGTAAAGGAAAGTATAATTGACAGATTGTCGGACGAATCGCTCGGCTTTCAATTTGACGAAGATGATTCAAAAGGTTTGGTCAAAATTAATAAGGCTTTTGATGGTAACACTGAGGCTTGGTGGGTATTCGATAAGACAATTGACGTCTTGCTCGAAATGAAAATCCAGCTAAAACCCCACCAATACGATTCCAACAAAACTTTGTTGTTTGCCTCTACCAGTTTGTTAGAGAAGGTTAGATTTAGCAATAAACAGTACGAACCTCAAGACGATTTAGATAAGGCCAAACTTTACCAAGAAAAAGCGATTAGACTTTTAGAATCTAAATTAAAGCTTTGATTCTGAAATATTGTGATTAAAAAATTGTAACCCAAAAAAATTAACTGCAAATGAAAATTATTATCAAATCATCCGCTTTGGCGGCTGCTTTCTGGTGCTATATGATATCTACCGCAATAGCACAAAGTACCCAAATTACGGGTAAAGTTTACAGAGAAGGCACCGAAGAACCTATTGTGGGAGCGAGCATCACAATAAAAGGTACAAACCGTGGAACAATTACCGACGAGACAGGGCAATACGTATTGAATGTAAAGAGTAAATTATCGATATTGGTGGCGAAATACGATGGTTTTCAGCCAATGGAGCTACCAATTGCCTCCGACGGAGCAATTAAAGTTGTTCAGAATTTTGAATTAATTGATAAAAATCGAGCTATAAAAAAGATTTTTAGATTGATTGCAAAATCTAATAAGAAAAATCCTGAATTACCAAAAGAAGAACCCAGAGCAGTCGCTTCAAATATTCCACCTTCCGAATAACCCTTCAATCATATTTATACTACCTTATACATGAGACAAATATTACCTATACTATTGATACTAACGTATTTTCAGACCATCGCCCAAGTAACAATTAAAGGAAGAGTAACCCGAGCCGAAAATGGCGAGCCACTCATAGGGGCGACTGTTTCGGTAAAAGGCTCTACGAGAGGAACAATTGTAAACGCTGGCGGAACTTTTGAATTGAAATTGCCCGAATCATCAAAAGATATTTCGTTAGTGGCAAAATTTATTGGTTTTCAAGACAGTGAAAAAAAAATAAACTTTGGGGGCTTGGCTTCTTACGAATTAAATTTTGAAATGATTAGCAACGATATGCAGCTTGCTGATGTTGTGGTTTCGGCAAGAAGAGTGGAGGAGTTTTTGCAAAAAGTACCTGTTGCAGCAACTGTTATTAATTCGGGAGAAATTGAAAGACGAAGCGTTTATAGCACAATCGAGGCCCTCAACAACGTACCCAATATGCTAACTGACTCTTGGTTAGCATCGCAACCTTCATTCTCGATTCGTGGACTCTCATCAAACTTCGATAACGTTGGTTTTGAATCAACCGTCGCTCTTTACATCGACGATGTATATTTTTCGAGGGGTTTTGGGTTTAATTCTACGCTTTTTGATATTGAGAGAGTTGAAGTATTGAGGGGACCACAAGGAACCCTTTTTGGTAAAAATACTGTGGGTGGTGTGGTAAATGTTGTGTCTGAGACCCCCGAATTTGCGACGAATGGCCAAGCCGAAATCAACTTCGGTAACTACGGATTTATGCAATTTAGAGGTAAGTACAACACCGAACTCGTCAAAAATAAATTGGCTTTTAGGCTTACGGGGGCATACACAGGGCGTAACGGATTCATCCAAGATGCCAATAGAAACTCTCAAGCAGCCAACAAAACTCGTTTTGGAGGATTTAGAGGCTCTTTATTTTATAGACCTAACGATAAGACCAACGTAACGGGTCGTTTCTTCTATGGTCGTGATGGTAAAGGCGAAAATACGTTTGTTTATGGTGCTGGTAGCGAAGGCGAGCAACCGCTTGGACTACCTGCTGATGGCTTCACAAATACTAACCAAAATACTCCCAATACTTTTGAAAGAGACCAGTACGGAGCGAGTGTAAAAATTGAATCTCAACTCAAATTCGGTTTACTTACCTCAATTACGGCGTATAATTCGTCAATTGATAAATATTTTGGTGATAATGACCAGACCATTAAAGATGTTTCGGGATGGGGAAGAAACCAAGAATTGAAGAATTTTAGTCAAGAAATTCGGATAGCTTCTCCGAGAGATAAGCAGTTTTCGTACATTGCAGGGCTTTATTACCTCAACGAAAACATTGCAGGACGCGACACTTTTACATTGGCTTCTGACTTTTTGCCTTTGGCTGAAGTGCTTTTGGGTAAGCCGATTGGGAGAATCCCGGGTTATCTTGAATCGGCCACTACCAACGCCCAGATAAAATCGCAAAGTGCGGCAGCTTTCTTTTCGGGGCAATATCGTATCAACAAACAATTAAATATCTCTGGTGGGTTGCGATTTACATCTGAAAGTAAAAAAATGGATTATTACCAGCCAATTAGTTATTTTAATTTTAGACAAAAAGACGTTAGGATAATTGAGTATTATGCTATCGAATTAGGTACTAAGAACGAACCCGTTAAACTTTCGACTTTAGATAATGTTTTCTCGGGCGATGTGAGTTTGAATTATGAAATTAATCCGTTTTCGATGACCTATTTTAAATATTCGAGAGGCTTCAAAGGAGCGGGATTCAACACAAGTGTTACTTACGACTCAAGCGGAGCGAGTTTACTTTTTAAACCCGAATTTGTAAATACTTTTGAGTTTGGCTATAAGTCTAAGTTTAACGAGCGAACCAAATTTAATTTTGCCGCTTTTTATGTTGGTTATCGTAATAAGCAGGAAATTCTCGACCAAGGGTATCGAATCAGCGTTGCTAATGCTCGTCGTACCAATGGGGCGGGAGTTGAAGGCGAATTTAGCTGGATGTATAAGCGTTTACGCCTTGATGTATCGAGTGGTCTTGTCGGAATGAAATACCGAGATTTTATTTTTGGAGAAGATGAAAACGGCCGCCCAATAAATTATGCAGGAAACCGTCTATTGAAGGCTCCTAATTTTACGCTTTCGGTTGCACCACAATACACAATTGAGTTGCCAAGTAATAAATATAGGGTTATTTTGGGTGGAAATATCAACCACGTCGGTAAAGCCTACAACGACATTAGTAATTCAGAAGTTTTAGCCCGAAGAGCGGCCACAATCGTAAATGCTCGTGCGGCTTTGATGCCAAAAAACGGAAAATGGAGTATCGCACTTTGGGGTAAAAACCTTACCGATGCAAGGTTTATTCAGCACGGATTTGAGTACGAATGGGGCAATCAGATTTCGTGGAGTCGCCCTCGTTACATTGGTTTAGAGATGTACCTCAATTTCTTTTAAGTTATAAAAAAAGCGGCACATTTCGATTGTGCCGCTTTTAAAGCTATTCAGCTTCCTGACTCGCCAATACTTCTGCCAAAGGTTTGAAATTCCCGTGTTTGAGTTTTTCTTCTTTTTCATCATACGGAATCACCTCCAAAATATTTGTGATATTCAAATCCGTAATCTGATAATCCTGTACACTTCCGAGTCGTTCTTTTAATAAATTGTATGCTTCGAGCGGATTATCGGCGTTGATAAGCATATTATACGGAATTTTCTTCTCTTTTTGAGTTTTTTCGTCAAAGGCAATGTACTGAACCTTCGCTTTGTACCAAATCTCCGAACCTTCGTCTATAAAGAAAACTTCGGCGAGTTTCATACGTGCCAATTTTGACAAATGAAAGTCTGGGATATTCGATGCTATTGCTTTATACATTCTGGCTTCGGCATCGGTATAAGACACTGCATCTACCAGATAAGTTTCGTTGATGGTTTTGTTTCTACCTTTTTCGTCTTGTTGTTGATAACGAATTTTTCCTTGGTACCAATTCGACATTTGATGTTGGATAAATTATGAATAAATGATATTTGAGCCTGCAAAGATAGAAAAATAATTTTGGGATACGACCTTACGATTTTATAGATGTTTTTTGATTATTTCCATTTAATGTTGCATCCCAAGCTCGGAAACTGAATCTCTGAGATAATTCCGCCCACTACGACAGCATTCAATGCTCCACGTAAATCTTTGCCAGTCAATGGTTTGGGGTTTTCTTCTCTCGGACGAGAATCATCCAACCGTCCACGATAAGCCAGTTTCATTCTGCTATCAAATACATAAAAATCAGGCGTGCAAGCGGCATCATATACTTTTGCAATTTCTTGGATTTCATCGTATAGATACGGAAAAGTAAAGCCCCATTGTTTGGCAAACTCGGTCATTGCCTCGGGGCCGTCTTGCGGATACGCCACGACATCGTTTGAGCTGATTGCCACAAAAGAAACACCCTTTGGCTGAAACTCATTGGCTATTCGGATGATTTCGGGCATAACATGAATCACATACGGACAGTGATTACAAATAAACATCACCACCGTAGCTTTATCAGATTTGAGGTCGTTGAGCGATAAGTTTTTTTCAGAAACGGTATCTTTCAGTTTAAAATCGGGGGCAATCGTCCCCAACGGTAGCATATTTGATTCGGTACGAGCCATATTTGTATTGTAGAACGGGTTTATAACTCGTTCGTATAGAATGTTTCGGATTGCAATTTACTGAAAAAGATTTATTCTTGGCTTGAAGAAGCCGACTAATAGAATCGTATGTTTTGGATTCGGTAATGAGATTTCAGTTATATGATTGGTAGAATGTATATTGCCGAGCAAGAGGTCTTTTAAAAGAAATGAAATCATTTTATTCAATAAGCAAGGTTTTATCTCGTTCATTGAAACGTCATTAGACCAGTTAATCACACAATAATCTGTAAACAGTACGGGTCTGCATAAACTCCATACATCTTCAAGATTTTTTGGTTATTTTCCTAAATGAATTGTGGGTAATTTTTGTATCAATTACATGTTTTTTGAGCTGCGTGGTTTTCAATAGAATTACATCTTTTAGCTACAAAATCCAATAGTCTCACACTCAAAACCCTGCAACTCAGAATCATTCTCAAGTTTTTGGGATTTTATATTTCTATTTTCAGAAAAAAATGCCTAAAAACTAAAAAAATTATGAAGTATTTATCTGCGTTTATCCTTGCGTGTATAACTATTCAATCCATTGGGCAAGGCTCACAAACTTTCGATGTCTCGGGCAATTTCACCGTACCAAAAGGGGTTACAACGGTTAAATTTGAAGGGTGGGGACGTGGTGGAGACGCCCAAAGTAACGCTTCTGGTACTTGGGGGGGAGGCGGTGGTGCCTACGGAACACTGACATTCAACGGACTGACCCCAAATACAGTATTACCTTTTACGGTTGGGTCGTCGGTGGCAAGTCCAAATACGGTTTTTAATGGTCTAACTGTTTTTGGAGCAAATGGCAGAAATCCCGGTGCGGCAAATACGCCGGGTATTTTTGTTACTTCGTTTGCGGGCGGTTTTGGTTCTTTTGCGGGTGGTGGTGGAGCCGCCGCGGGTAGTACCTCGTCGGGGGCAAATGCCTCTGGAACTCTGAATGGCGTCGGAAATAACGGCGGTGGTTCGGGCGGTGGTGGTGTTCCGGGTGGTGGCGGTAGTCTAACATCGGGGTCGATTACGGGAGCAAATGGCAGAGTGAGATTTACATGGAGTTGTCCGAGTGGTACAATTTCGTATCCGAATACCAATCTTTCAAAATCGTCGCCTCAACAAAACGTTTCGTTTTCTGCTGGTTTACGATTACTCCAGCAAGCAGTAATCCCGGAAACTATACGATTACGTACAGTATTGCTGGCGAGAACGGTTGCTCTGGATTTTCTACAACGACAACCGTCAGAATTTATCATATATTTGTCAATGCCAATGCTACTGGATTAAATAACGGCACGAGTTGGGCAAATGCTTTTACCTCGCTCGAAAGTGCGTTATCGCAAGCCCGTGCCACGAATATAGCCACCGAGATTTGGGTTGCAAATGGCACTTATCGCCCTTCGCAATATGCCCCAAATTGTGCTACTTGTAATACCGACGTAAGAAACAAAACATTCTCAATCAGCGATAATATCAGGATTTACGGTGGATTTAACGGAACCGAAACAACACTTTCTCAAAGGTCATCCTCTGGCAATAGTGTTTTGAGCGGAGACCTCAATAATACCCCAAACGATGTTTCGGACGACTCCTACCACGTTTTGATTGATGTAAACAATAGTGGCTCAATCGTTGATGGGTTTGTCATCAGAAACGGAAACGCCAACGATGGCTCTATGAGTATCACCAAAAATTTTGTAACCTATATATTATCTGGTCGTGATGGTGGTGGAATCTACACCGCCAATAGCTCGACCAATTACAACAGAATAGTAATTACCCAAAATCGAGCCATTGATAACGGAGGGGGCGTGCTGACGCATTCGGGGAATGTTTCGTTTACCAATACGATTATGGTGAATAATACCGCTGGTAACATCGGCGGAGCAATCATGCTGAACTTTGCCGCTACCAGTCTAACCAACTGCACCGTTGTTTCAAACACCTCAAATAGTAGTTTTGGGGCAATATATGCCAATGGCGGAACTCCATCCGTAACCAATTCTATTTTCTATAACAATACGTTTAACTTTGGTTTTCCTACGGGCTTGACCGTAAGTTACTCAATCTTTGAAAGCCCTCAATTTCAATCTACATCGGTGATTGCTGGTACAGGAAATAAAAATGCAAACCCTTTTTTCAGGAATATTGCCGACCCCGACGGAGCAGATAATATCTGGATGACCCCAGATGATGGTTTGAGGCTCGGCTCGTGTTCGGCAGCCATCGAGGCTGGTTTAAACACGGCGATTACCACAACGAGAGATATTGCCAATCAAAACAGATTTTTTGATGTTGCTTATTTCACCAATATAAGTAACAATACGGTAGATATGGGTGCTTACGAAAACCAATCGACTATTCCGACAACGAGTTTTGCAGGTGCCATCGGCAATCCGCATATAGTACCGTTTCCGCAAGAGCTTGTGGGCGACGAAGTTACAAATGTCCAGTCTCCGCCCGATGAAAGTTTTATCCGTCGTTGGTATCAAAGTGTTGATAATCAAACCACTTGGACTTTGATTCCCAACCAATCAAACCTTAATTATTTATTGCCTAATTTATCCAACAATTCATCTACACCCAAAGAATACTTTTTTAGAAGAGAGGTTACGTGCAATAACCAACAGTATCCTACCAACAGTGTACTGATTTCGGTGCATCTGCCCAATGGGGCGATTTTTGGAAGAGTCGTAAGTGTCGATGGTGTTACGGGGGTTCAAGGAATTCAGGTTTGTGCCAAAAAAACGGCAGCTTTACCCGGTAGTCCTGCCTCAAAAACATATTGTACTACAACATTACAAGACGGGGCTTACACCATAAACTCTATTTTTTATGGTAGCAGAGAAGCACTTGGTACAGCCAATTTTATTATTACTCCTTCTTATTCAAACCATGTTTTCACGCCACCAATTCTAAATCGGGAGCTAACATCAAGTACTCCGCAGGCTACCAATGTGAATTTTACGGATAATACGGTGTATAATATTTCTGGTAAAATTCGCCAAACAATGACAAATGCGGGTATAAGCGGAACCGAAACGCTTTATGAAGATGTGGATGGAGTAGAAATCTTTAGAGACAATGCTTTCAGTGGGTCGATTACTGGATTCTTGCCCAACCCCTCACCCGGTGGTTACGGACGCTACGCCGTTGCGGTTCAAAACCCACTGACCTACAAAATTGAACCTAAACTCACGGGGCGTACATTCTCACCAGCATTTATTAATGTACCCGTTTCGGCCGATGTGGCCAATGTTGATTTTGAGGACATTACTACTCGTACAATTTCTGGTTCGTTGAAGGCTGGCTGTGGTGAATTTATCGGTACTGCGGTGCTTGAATTTAGGGCTGACCTACCGAATGGCCGAACCTCAAACTTTTTTAAAAGAATTACCACAAATGGGGGTTCTGGTTCGTTTTCGGTTACTTTACCCGCTCGAAAATATAAAATTAGTGTTATCTCATTTACGGTTGCCAACGGAATCACGGGCATTACCCCCACCGCAGTGGTTGATTTTATTAATGCACTTCCAGCAGACTCGCTTATCAGAGACATCAGTTCTGCTAACAAAACGTTAAATTTAGTTTATCCACGTCCGCCTGTTCTCGAATTAGTCGGTTTCGATGATGTCTGTTCTACACCTTCCCCTTTTACGGTGATGGAGCAGAATATCAACAAGACATTTACCGTGAGGATTCGTCAGGGGCAAACAACCTGTCCTGCTACCGATAGCACACTCAGATTGAGTACCAATATTCACCAAGCTACCGAAGGCAATAACGAAGATTTTATCTACCAAAACAATCAGAATGGTAATATAACAATCACGCTCAAGGGCGGAGAACCCAATATTATTGCTCCTCATTTTAAAACATTTAACCTACAATACACCGACCGATACCAAAGGCAAGCTGCGGCTATCAACAAAAATGTGGTCGTTACGGGTCTTAAATCAGATGCCGCAACCTTTACGACAGTTTCGCCACAAATTCCTCTGAAAGTCCTGCACGACCCTCCGGGCGACCTCAGTTATAGTTTCTGGGAAAGTACATCATCCAACGAACAAGCACTACGGTTTTATAGAAGCGATAATGTAAATTCTAATCTTTGGACAAATATCAAAATCGGAACAAAACTTTCTACTGGAATAGGCGTAGAGACCGAAAACGAATTTTGGGGTCAAATTGGCACACGATTGAGCATCGGGAGTCGGAGAAGTACCGATAATGAAACCATCCTGACAAGTTCTCAAACTACGACGTTTAGCACGGCAGGGAATCCCGAAGTAACGGGTTCGCAAGGCGATGTCTATATCGGAGCGGCCATAAATCTCAAGTACGCAAAAGCTACTATCATCAGCCATTCGATGAGCCAGCCTTGTGTGGTCAATAAAAACGTCGATTTTATCATTGCACCCAATGGTTTTGCTACTCAATACATCTATTCAGAGAGCCATATTGTCAATAATATCATCCCAACACTAAAGGATTTAAGAGATGATTTGGGCAACACACCCTCTCAAAGAGATAATTTTACCAATCAAATCAAAATTTGGGAGCAAATCGTTACTGTCAATAACTTGAATAAAAAAATGGCAGTTTTTGATAAGAATGTCTCTTTCGATGGCAGCGTAGGAGAATACTCAGATATTAGCACAACAACATCGAGCAAAACAAGTACGGTAGAGTTTGCTTTAGAAGTCGATAGCGAACTTGCCGCCGAATTAGGTTTTGATATAGCTGGAAGCGGTGTAAGTGGTGGTTCGGTAATCAATACCAAATTTGAAATTGGTGATAGTAAAGCTAATACAAGCATGAATAGCTCAACAACGGGTTATTTTTTGGACGACGATGACAACGGAGACTTTTTTACGGTTGATGTAAAAAAAGACCCTGTTTATAATACGCCAGTTTTTGAGTTGATAGCTGGTAGTTCGAGTTGCCCGCCCGAAGAAGGCACCCGATTTAGAGACGCCATACAGCTTACGGTTCCAGTTTCGACAGTTACTCAAATCGACCCGAACGGCGAAGGTGAATTTATACTAAAATTAGGCAATCTGAGCAGCGATACCAACCCCAGAAATTATAAATTGGCATTTGTTCAGGCCTCAAACCCTAATGGGGCGAGTATCAAAATCGGCGGAAGCCCATACACGGTTCCTGTAACGTATGCAATCAGCCCGAATAGTGAAATACCAGTGTTGGTCAAAGTGGGGCGTGGGGCATCGAATGTATTTTCTTACACAGGATTAACCTTTACGCTCACCGATGATTGCGGTGGCGATGTAAGCCAAAGTGTCTCAATCAATGCTTATTTCAATAGCCCTTGTAGTGGGGTGACGTTGGCTGCTCCCATTAATAATTGGGCAAGTAATAGCAATTTTGTTCCGATTTTAATAAAAGATTACAACGTAGCTAACCTCAATAGCGTAAGTTTGGAATATGCGATTCAAGGCTCAAATAGCTGGTCAACAGGATTTACAAGACTGGCCAATCAATTGTCAAATGACCCATCAGGAACACTCGTAAATTGGGAAGTAACGAGTATTCCCGATGGCAAATACAGCCTTCGTCTTAAGCTGACTTGCCAGACAAATTCAATCAATTATTCTGAAACCGTAGTCGGAACACTCGACCGCAAAGCCCCAATCGTTTTTGGGGTTCCGAGTCCATCGGATGATAATTACGTAAACGGCGATTTGATTTCTATTCAATACAATGAAAATTTAGGTTGCGAAAACCTCAGTAATGCTAATTTATTGCTCAAAAACGTAAAGACCAACACCATCATCAATGCCCAATTGGGCTGTTTTCAAAATAAGATTATTGTGGCTCCGCTGGCCTCAATGGGCGTTTTGGGCGATAGTATTCGGGTAACTTTAACCGGAATCCGAGATTTATACGGAAATACAAAAGCCACAGCAGATACATGGCGTTTTGTACTCGGAAACTCGGTAGCGGCCACTGGTAATTCGGCATTATCATTGAGTAATTCTGGCGGTGGAAACGCCCTAATCCAAACTATTTCGATGAATGAGGACGCTTCTGGAACACTCGATTTTTATTTTAATCTTCCTGCAAATGCTCCCAATGCTCCCAACGATATAATGATTAATTATTCGATTTCGGGAAGTGCCAATGCCGAAAACGATTTTACGGTTTCGTATTTTCCGACCAATCAGCCAAATTCTACCAGATTTAATGGCTCGACGGGTACAATTACCATCAAAGCAGGCTCTAAATCTGCCATTTTGAGAATCGACCCCAAAGCAGATACCAAATTTGAGGGCAACGAAACCATCATTGTTACATTAAATGAAGGTGGCGACTACGGAATCACGAATAATTTTACGATGACGGGAACAATCATGAATGATGATGCCGATGATTGTCTCGATGGTGGAGTTACCTTTCAATTGAGTAATAACAACCAAACAAATACTGCAATCGAAGCGGGTACTTATCACAAAGGGCGAATCGAAACAGTCGGAAATGTAGTTGCTCCTGCCAATGTTACAATCAAAGCCCAAAATTCGGTTTTATTAAAACCGGGTTTTGAAATAAAACCGGGTAGTGTTTTCAGAGCCGACATCGAAAACTGTCCGCAGTTCAGTACTTCGTTTACCATTCCAAAAGAAAATAATGCAAGATTAGTTGCTTCAAATACTACTGGTTTTACCGATAAATCTGCCGATTCAAAACCAATAATTGAATACAGTAAAAATATATTTACGTTGGTCAATGATAAAAAGATTGATGTTGAATTCAAATTGGATAACGATGAGAAAATCTCATTGTTCTTAATCGACGAATACGGTGCCGAAACCCTTAAAATGGTAGAAAATAAAGACTACAAAGCGGGTATTTATACGGCAAGTATCGACACAGAAGGAATGAGAAAAGGAAATTATTACATCAGAATTGAGACAGAAGATAAGAAAACTTATCAGAAGATTTCGGTAAAATAATTTTTTGACCGCAAGGACGCAAAATCACACGATGTCCTTGCGGTTTTCTGTTTCATCAAAAAAAATACTATTCTCAAAATATCCCAATCAGTGTTAGATTCGTATTTCAGCACCATGATTTTGAAATACAAATTATCCAGAATTTTCTAATCCTAACTCGTTGATTATCAAGATTTGGGGTATGACGAAATTGTTTTATACTACTTACTTTTATTTTTGACGAATAATTATCCAGATTCAATCATAAATCGACAACAATCATTAATTTGCACAAATGATTTGACTCCAATTCAACTAAGTACCATGAAAAAGATAATTATTACTGTATATTTGGGCATTTCTTGTTTGGCAGTTTCGGCACAACAATACCAAAAAGTTTATGAAAAAATCATGCAAATGCCCGATGATACCGTCAAATTTGATAGTCTTTCAAATTGGGCTTTAGGTTTTAGACTTATAGAAAAAAAACTGTGCAAACAATACCTCGAAACCGCCCAAAAAATCGCCGTAAAAATCAACGACGAAAAAAGAATAGCTCTGGCAAATTACTACATCGGTCTTATAGAAAGAATTTTAGGAAGATACCAGTCAGCTCTCGAATACTACCTGAGAGCCTATCCAACTTTTGAAAAACTACAAATGTATGAGTTGCTGGTCAGGGTAAATATCAGAATAGCCCAAGTTTATGATGCCGAAACTGACTATAAATCGGCCATTAGGTACTATGAAAAAGCCATCGAAATTGGCGAAAAAAATAATATTGTTTTTTATTTGGGGAATGCCTACAGCGAAGCAGCCAATATCATATCGGTCAGATTTAAAGACTATCCTAAAGCCCTAAAATATTATAATAAAGCCCTCATTATTGATAAAAAACTCAATAGCCCCGAAAACCAACATATAGCAGAAATGAATATTGGGGTTTTGTATTCCAACCTTGGGCAATACGATAAAGCAATGAATCTGTTGTTTAAAACTTTGAGGTTTTTTCAAAAAAATAATACAAGTAATGGAACTGGCGAAATTCAGACATTGGCCGAAATTGGGAAGATATATTTTCTAAAAAAAGAGTACAAAAAAGCCGAGGAATTTATCAAATTAAGTATCGAAAAATCTAAAGTAAATCACGAAGAAATCTTAGAAACCAAAGTTTCGTCGATGGATTTATTACAAAAAATCTATGCCGCTCAAGGTCAATTAAAATTAGCCTATCAGACCCAAAACGACTGGCGGATTTTGTATGACTCAATGACCAATTTGAGCCACAAAAAGAACGTTGCGATACTACAAACCAAATTTGAGACTACCCAAAAAGAGGCCCAAATCAAGGCTTTAGATAACGAAAACTCTTTGAGAACTAAACAATTGGTATGGGCAATTATTGGGCTTTCTGTTTTAGCAGTTTCGCTGCTGGTTAGCTTGTTGTTGTATCAAAAACTAAAAGATAAAAACCTAAAAATAGAAAGCCAGTCTAAGCAATTAAGCAATTTGATGAAAGAGCTACACCACCGAGTAAAAAATAATCTGGCGATGGTTTCGAGTCTTTTGTCGATTCAGTCAAAAAAATTAGAAGACAAAGAAGCCGCAAAAGCCGTCCGAGAGGGACAATTGAGGGTTCAGGCAATGTCGATGATTCACCAAAAACTCTATAATACCGATGATATAGCCACCCTTAATATGCAGCAATATTTGCAAGAACTTGCCGAAAACCTGATTCAGATTTACGGATTTTCAAAAAGCGAATTCAACTTAGAAATCCGAACCGAAAACCCCGAATTAGACATAGATTTGGCAATCCCGATTGGCTTGATTGTCAATGAATTGGTTACCAATGCCATGAAATATGCCTACAATGATACCCCCAAGCCCTCTCTAAACATCAATTTTAAAAATCTAAACGGGATTTTTCTCAGAATAAAAGACAACGGCAAGGGTTTTGATTTAAGCAAAAAAAGCAAATCAGGTTTTGGCCAAGAAATGATAAAAGGACTCACAAAACAGATTGGGGGCAAGAGTAATTTTTTTATCGAAAACGGAACGGTTTTCGAGCTGGAGGTTGTTAAGTAAAAAACCTCACAAAATCGTTTTTATAGCCTCGGCTTAAAGGAATTTGTTGGGAAGCAATTATGATTTCATGCTCATTAAACGAATCTATCTGATGGATATTTACAGCAAACGACCGATGCACCCTGACGAAGTTTTTGACGGGCAATTTTTCTAAAACCCCGCCTAAAGACATCCTGACAGCATATTTTTTGGTTTTTGTGTAAACATTGGTGTGAATATGTTCGGCCTCGAAGTAATAAATTTCGTTGAGATTAAATTTTACAAATTGATAATTTTGTTTAATAAAAATAAACTCATCAACCACCAAAAAGGTTTCTCTGAATAGGTTTTCTCGGTCTTCTTTGCTTTCTTCAACTTCAACTACATGATTGGTTTTATTTACAAAATTATGGATTGCCAATTCGACCGCCATCCTCAAAACAGAAATCTGAAAAGGCTTAGAAATATACGCCGCCGGAAACGTCTTTTTGGCTCTTTCAATTGTTTCGGCATCCGAAAGTGCAGTAAGGTAAATCAAAGGAGCGGGTTTTACGTCGAGTAGCCTCTTGGCCGTTTCGATTCCATCCCAATCGCCATCAATGTTTATATCACAAATGAGTAGGTCAATTTCGTTGTTTTTGTAAAATTCGAGGGCTTCAATCCCATTATCAAAAACTTCTAAAACTTCGTAACCTTCTTCTTGAAGAGTCATTTTTAGGTCAGTAGCCAAAAGGAACTCGTCTTCAATAAGGAGAATATTCATGGTGTTTTGTCTTCTTAAATTAAGTTTTCATAAGAATTATACCCAGCAGCAGCATAGGTTGTGTGTGATGTTGAGACAGCTAAGCTCAAAACCTCAATACGGGTTTGTTTTTTCGGTGCTTCTGAGTTATTCCGCAAAAAATAAATTTATGATTAACAACAGAAGAATTTAGGCAGTTTGTTGTCAAATAACAAATGTGAGTTTGTTATTGTTCACTTCGTGGACCAATCAATCGGATATTTTTAATGATAAATCAATTTGTGACGAGAATTCAGAAATCAAAGACGATGAATTTGTTTTTTTGCTCTCTGTTACAAAGTAATTTTTTGGTTCAAGACTTCTTTATGCTATAATTTCTGTTTTACTTAAATTTAAACAAGAAATATCCAACGCAAAGAATTACAGTTGCCATTACATCAGCAATCATTACCCTTTTCAATTCTAAACTAATTTCTTTGCCAATTATGAAGAAAAGTAATATAAATGATACCATACTGATTAGTCCAATTGTAGTTGCGACATCATAATTTTTTTTAAATATTGCAGAATAAATCATTAGTCCACCAACAATACCAAACAAGGCTGCTCTGTGTCTCAAAAGCAATTCATAATTAGCGTTTGGTATCGCAATTCCGTAAGATTTAGAAATCTTGTCAGGAAAAAACACCAATAGAGATGGCAAAAAATTGATAATTCCTGCTATTAAAAGTGTTATTCTGAAAAGTGTTTCCATGATTAATCATTGTTTTTGTATTGAATACATTGCCTGTTTTGTGCATTTACCATTTCTACTAACGATTTTTTGGCCAATGTTTAGGCTGGACTTTTTCTATTTTCGTTTAAATGTCCTTATCACATGCGTTATTTCTTTAATATTGTTGTCAAATTCTTGGTTTGTAGAACCCAAAAATATGTAATATAAACCATCACTAAATAACACTACTTGACACAATTTTTCTTCGGCACTCGTTTTCTTATCTTTACCAAATGCAATTATTTCATATCCCGAAATTCCATCTATTGATATTTCGGTTGTTGTTTCTATTTTTGTGGCTTCTATCGGCAATTGTTTTAGTCTATTCAAACAAAATAATTTCTTGTCTTCTATATCTGTTTTTGAAAATGATTTGGCTATAATTAACGAGGTTTTGTCGGTAGATTTTGTTGGAATAATTCCGTCGGTTGTAAAAATCAACGAATTTGAGGCACTTTTAGCAAATTTCAGTTTACTCTTTGTAAGGTCAATAGAATAATCTACAACCTCAAATGGATTTATTTTTTTATCTGCTTCATAAAAACTTGTCAGCATAGAATTTTTAACCTCCTTCGCAATCTCTTTAAGATTATTTGGTATGGCACCATTAATCAAAATTGTTTCATTTTCTGTTCCAAAACACAATACATATTTAGTGTAAATATTTCCGTGTGCATTTTGCTCCCCAGTAATAAAAATTGCTGGTAGATTGTTCAATGTTATTTTTTCTAATTCTTTTACTTCAACTCCTTGACTTAAAAATGCTTCCTTTGTAAATGCTTTTGATGTTTCAGAAAACGGACCCGGAATATCTAAAATCATAATTGTCGAGCCACTCTGATTTTGTTGAACTCCTAAAAAATTTACTGCTTTTATAAAGCCATTAGGTGGGATTAGGCTGATTTTTGTTCCTTCAATATTAGTATGTTTAGAAGTCAAAGTAGTTGTTATCTTGGTCTGTCCAAATATCGTCGAGTATGCCAAGAATGAAATCGTAAAGAAAATTGAATGTTTCATGCTTTAGGAAAATCTGTTTGTTAGTTTAGGATTCTCAACAACCAAAGGTTTTCGGCTTGTCGAA
Source organism: Spirosomataceae bacterium (assembly GCA_025455785.1). Classification (GTDB taxonomy): domain Bacteria; phylum Bacteroidota; class Bacteroidia; order Cytophagales; family Spirosomataceae; genus JALOLV01. The sequence continues at coordinate 18,771 of JALOLV010000064.1, forward strand.
ATCAGGATAATTGAAATACTTCAGAGATGAAAAGTTTTAATTTTTTTCGTCTGCATTGCTTTGGCCTAACCGATGTTGGCCGTTTGCTATTTTTTGTCGGTAATGCTAATTTGAAAGGTCATAAGTAAAATGGGTTGCATTAAGTTCAGAACTAAATTTTGTCTTTCTGTAAAATTCTACTGCTTCAATGTCGTCACTTTCCGCTGCTACATAAGCATCTTCAAAGTTATTCTGTTTACAGAAATTACACACTTCTGCTATGAGTGCTTTGCCTAAACCTTGTCTTTGAAAGTTAGGGCTAACCCCCACGTCATATATGTATGCAGTTGATTTTGTGCCATAGTATCTATGCAATATATAAATTGTCAGTCCGCCTACAACTTTACTATTTACCTTTATAACAAACGCAAAAAAGTCAGGATTAGATAGTAATTTCTCCAACTGTTCGTTATTAGCAACAGGCTCATCGTTCTCAAAAACCTCTTTGAAAATTTCAATCAAGGATTTAAAGTCTGTTAAACTGTCTGAATTAAGTTTTTCTATTTCCATTTCTTCCTCTGTCCTTTAAGAATCAAAACGAGGACCTTCTCATTCAACACCTCTCGTCTGCCTTCAGAATCATAATAATCAACTCACCAATTCTTCATCGTTTTTCTTGACTTTAGGTTTGATGATAAGCCGCAGCGATTGGTCGTAAGTTACGTAGTTCCAGAGCCAGTTAATAAATATCAAGACTTTGTTTTTTACTCCCAAAATCGCCATCAAATGTACAAACATCCAAACGTACCACGCAAAAGCCCCTTGGAATTTCCAGAACGGTAAATCAACCACCGCTAAGTGGCGACCAACCGTTGCCATCGAACCAAGATTTTTGTAGGAAAATGGTTTTGGTGTTTCGTTACGGATGATTCGCATGAT
>JALOLV010000411.1 GCA_025455785.1 Spirosomataceae bacterium
CCGATTGTATTTAACGCAAAAACCGCAACCATAAACCAAAGGCTGATTTTGATTGCGGTTTTAGGGATATTCCAAGAAATCAGGTTTGCTGTTTGAAGAATTGTTAGCAGGAAAATCAGATTTAACAAAATAGAAATCGAAACAAAAACATACATTTCTTCAATAGATTTGAGTTTTCCGCCCCAAGTATATTCGTAAGGAATAATACCCCAAAGCAATAAAAACTGAAAAATCAGTACGAAACTATATATAAAAATGAGTATTTTTTTGATGAATAGGTTTTTCATAAATGCTTGAAATCAAAGAAGAAAACTTGTAGATTCTTTCAAATATTGCCAAATTCTACGAAAAAAAGAAGTTGGTTTGATAGCTTCAAGTGCTTCGTTTGTACCCAAATACCGATTCAAAATCTTGATGGCTTCTTTATTACGGGTTTCTTTTGCAACCGCCATCGGGCTTTTGTTTGAGAAGGCTTCTTTGACATCGGGCGAGGCTCCATTTTTGAGTAAAAACTCCATCATTTCGAGATGATTTAGCCGAATGCTCTCAATCAAAGCACTCGTCAGAAACTCAGGATGCTGATAATTGAGGTCAATTCCGTTTCTGATATGGTATTTTACCAAATCGAAATCGTTGGTTTCAACACCCCGAAACATATCTTTCCAGTCTCCGCCCATATTATTTGAATATTAAATTGATTATTAATTTCTTTTCTATCGTTATTTTTTGGTTTGCATCATATTTTGTTCAAAAATCACTTTACCATTGGTATCGAAAAATTTTATTCCGGTAAACTTCCCTTCATTTTGAAGCAATTCGCCCGAGTCATCATCAACACCAAAGCCTTGTCGGGTTGTGCCATTATTGAGGGTATTCACTCTGGCATCAACTGTAACACCCCATGTATTCATCTGGGTTTATAAATTTGCTTGCCCAGTGTTTTCTTACGAGAGAGAGGTATCGGTTCTGACCCTATCTTTAGACAATGGCACAGGCGAACCAATCAGAATTCTATCCCGCCCATTCTGGTTCTAAATCACTATTCCTTTAGCTTTGATTATATCCAACGAATCTACATTGCTAAAGCTAATGGTATAACAACTACAAAACCAATCATTGAGATAAAATACGTGGTTTTCAGTCTATTGTACTTGTTTTCAATTTTTTCTAATTTTTCTAATATTTGCTTTTCCATGATTTTATTTATTGTTCTTTTGACAAATAAAATTCACCATCTTTTATTTCAATGCTCGAATTGATATTATTACCACTGGCTTTTCTGATTGTACCTCCAAACTTACCTTTTACAAATTCTTTGTTTATTTCGGTAACCTCAATTTTGAAGTCTTGCTCTTCGCCCATTTGAGAATTAAAAGACTCAGAGCCAGCCAAGCTATACACAAAAATTAGATTTATGCTGGGGTCAGTTTCTTGATAACTTTTTTTACTAATTGGTTCTGATGATTCAATAGTAAAACCTAAACTCGGAAAATTTGAGGAGCTTGATTTAAAAGCGGTTGCAGAAAGTGTTCTGCTTGGGTCATTTTGAAAATTAGCATTAACATCATATTCGACTAATTCTCCATTTAATTTAGCTTTAATAAAGTATTTGCCCGAAGAATCAGGAGATAAATCAGTACTGCCGCACGATAGCATCGTATATAGGCAAAGGGGCATTAGAGTAATTACGACGATAGCGGAAACTGCCCGTCTGACAAGATTGAAATTTGATAGCTTTTTCATGAATTTTTGTAAAGTGGTTTAATAAAAATTGACTCCCAAGCAGATACCAGTACTTAGGCCACTGAGTTTGTTATCTGTTTTATTTACACTGTTGTAGTTTGTTCTAATTTGAATATCAATTGTGGCTTTCTGTAATCTTATCAGTTCATACCCAATGGCTGTCAAGACACCTACCCCAAAATAATACTTGGTTTCGTCGTGGTTGTCGGTTTTTAAATCGTAAAATACTGGTGCTTCGGTTGCGAGTCCGATACCCCCTAAAATCCAAAGATTTTTATTAAGGAAGTATTGATAGGAGGGATAAAGCCCCCCGAAATCACGTTTTCGAGGCCTTCCTGATAATGAATAATCATATACTGAAACCGCTCCGTTGAGCAAAAGTGCCGATTTGGGATTGATAAAATAGCCAATTTTCCAGTTTAATGCTAAATCGTTATAGTTTGTTGATTTTATCGGAAAAGGGATTTTTGAATGAGCGAGTCCTACTGACACACCTCCCATTAGCCCATTTCTTTGTATAGAGATTTTGTTTTGCCCCAAACATATAGAGCCAACCAAAAAGCATAAGGTTGATAACACATTTTTCATTTATGTCTTGATTGATGATTTAGATTTAAAGCAAAAATCAAAAGAAAATTTATGAAAAAAGTTACCCCAAGTTAACTTCGTTTTTGCATGATACGTTTTCTGATTCGACTAAGGCTCTGGGTTGTGATACCTAAATAAGAGGCAATATACTTTTGAGCGGTATTTTGAATCATCTTCGGAGTTCTTTCGAGCATTTCGACATATCGCTGTTCAGGAGTTTTTAGCAGTAAGTCAATTTGCTGTTGTTGTTTTTCGACGAAGGAAAACTCGGCACCAATCAAAAATAACATGGCACCAACCTGAAAACTTTTCAAATAATCTATATTACTTTTGGTGATTCTGAGAGCATGGCAACGCTCCAGTGCCATAGTTTCAATGGGTGTGGGTTGTTGTGTAATAAGCGACATGTGGTCTGCGAAAAAATTGTTTTCGGGAATCAGGTCTAAACATACATAGTTATTTTCTTTCCAGATAAAAACACCACAGCTTCCTTCAAGAAGAAAATAACCGTACCTTTCGATTTCCCAAGGCTGTTTGATAATTTCGTTTTTTTCAAAGTAAACCTCATCAAAATAATCGACAAAATTCTCCCAATTTTGGATGGATACTTCTAAGTAAGGGTCAAATGCTTTTTTAATTCGTTCGGCATAGGTCATATATCAAAAACAATTAAAATAAACCTTTTAATAAGTAGTCTTGTTAAATCAAGATTCAAAGATTTAGTCAAAGGTTGCTTTAAATAAAGTTTGTGATTATACGTACCAGCTATCAATCAGTTAAGTAT
>JALOLV010000065.1 GCA_025455785.1 Spirosomataceae bacterium
GTGTCTGTTACGTATAGTGTTTTGAAATACACCATCAAATGGCAACACGACTGGGTTGGCAGCGGCTACGATGCCGAAGTGGGGTTTGTGCCTCGCAAAGACTTTTTTCACATTAATCCTACGGCAGGATTATCTTTTTATCCACGAACCAGACTCGTAAATCGGTACAGCGTGGGTATTGCATATGACCAATACAGCATGCCGAATGTAGGTGTAACCGACCGCACCGCTGGGCCGTTTTTATCAATGTCTTTTCAGAATACTTCTCGTTTTTTGTTTTCGATTAATCAAAATTACACGTATCTATTCAATGACTTCGATGCCTTACGTAGCAATCGTAGATTACCATTACTCAAAAAAGGAGAGGGATTTACTTATTACAGTGCGTCGTTGAACTTCACATCAGACCAACGACGCAAAATATGGCTTTTTGCGACGCCTTTGGTCGGGCAATACTATAACGGAAACATTATCAGTTTAGCAGGTACGCTCAATTATCGCTATCAGCCTTATTTGGCTTTAGCTGTCAATTTCACTTACAATGACATTGATTTACCAATCGGCAAGAACAAAGTTTACTTGATTGGCCCTCGTTTCGACTGGACATTCAGTAAAAGTGTATTTTTAACAACGTTTATGCAGTACAATTCACAATCTGAGAATATGAATGTAAACACTCGCCTTCAATGGCGTTTTGCTCCTGTTTCAGATTTCTTCTTGGTCTATATTGATAATTATAATACTGCCAATTGGCAATCTCGCAACCGTTCGATTCAAGCAAAAGTTACGTATTGGTTAAATATTTGAAAAAATATTATTAGTTTTATTTCAAAATACAAATCACCTTACCTCTATGAAAACCTTAACGATAATCACCAATATCATCATGATTTTGGCATTTTTCCCTGCCGCTTTTGCAGTGATGATGTCGCCAATGATTTTTGACTCGGGAGCAACCACACGCACCTGGACAATCTTTTTTTCGATTATTGCTATCCCTGTCTCAATTCTGATTACTCAGATTATTTCGTGGATTTTATTCTCAAAAAACAATTACGATTTGGCCTTCAAGATTAGTCTCATTCCAATAATTTTTGTGGTACTTCTGGTTGTTTTGTTTCTAAAATCAGATAGTCTAACCTAATCATGGCGGCTATTAAATCATACGAAATCGAAAAGGTTTATCTCGATAAATCAACCGAAACACCTGATTTAGTGGCTGTTGAAGAACCGCTCGAAATTAGGCTTGGATTTGGTAATGAACAAAATCGGCAGCAGAAAAGCATCTCGGTAACAATGCGGACTCCGACCAAACACGATTTTGAATTGGCTTTGGGTTTTTTGTTTACCGAGGGGATTATTCAATCAATAGACCAAATCCTTTCAATTCATTACTGTACCGATGCAGGGCAACAAGCCGAAGAGAACATCGTACGAGCCGAGCTACTGCCAAATATAGTTTTTGATTCAGCAAGATTACAACGGAATTTTTACTCTAATTCGAGTTGTGGTGTTTGTGGAAAAGCCTCAATTGAAAGCCTTGAAAATCAGCATTGTAGTATCATCCAAGCGAATAATTTCAGGATTTCTAAAGCACAGATTTTGAAGTTGGGGGAGCAAATCACCGATTCACAAGTACTATTTTCACACACCGGAGGCCTCCATGCAGCCGCTTTATTCAATCAAAACCTTGATTTGCAAATACTTCGTGAAGACGTCGGTAGGCACAATGCCCTCGACAAATTAATTGGGGCATGCTTGATAAATCATCAGATTTCAATTCAACATTCATTAATCTACCTAACAAGCCGAGCAGGTTTTGAAATTGTCCAGAAAGTTATCGCTGCTCAGGCTCCGCTTTTGGTCTGCGTGGGTTCGCCGACCAGTCTTGCCATCGACCTTGCAAAAAAATTTAATCTTACTTTGATAGGATTTGCCACAAATAAGCGTTTCAATATTTATTCAGGTTTGCAAAGAATTTATTAAATTTGATAAATTAATCACAGAAAAGTGCAACCAAACCCAAAAACCCCCTTAGACTTTACTGGTATCGAAATTGATAAACCTGCCCTTCAAGCTGCCGGACTCAAAGCTCTGACTTCATCCGTCAAGCACGTTTTTGGTGCGATGCCCATCGGTAGAGGTATCAGAACACTTCTAAAACTCAATCAAAAAGGAGGAGTTGATTGCCCAAGTTGTGCGTGGGCCGACCCACAAGACCGTTCGGTTTTGGGCGAATATTGCGAAAACGGGGCCAAGGCCATTGCCGAAGAAGCAACTACCCGCCGGATAACCCCTACTTTTTTCCAGCGTTATTCAATTGCCGAATTATCACAAAAATCCGACTATTGGCTCGGCCAGCAGGGGCGACTAACTTCGCCCATGATTGTTAGAGAAGGACAAGAGCATTACGAAAAAATCTCTTGGGATGAAGCCTTTACGTTAATTGCCAATCAATTAAACTCGTTGAAAACGCCCGACGAGGCAATTTTTTATACATCAGGACGCACCAGCAACGAAGCCGCATTTTTGTACCAACTGTTTGTCCGAATGTTTGGTACAAATAACCTTCCTGATTGCTCCAATATGTGCCACGAATCGAGTGGTGTGGCTTTATCAGAAACCCTCGGATTGGGTAAAGGCTCGGTAACGCTCGATGACTTTGAAAAAGCCGAAGTTATTATGATTTTGGGGCAGAATCCCGGAACAAATCACCCCAGAATGCTTACTTCGCTCGAAAAAGCAAAACAAAACGGAGCAAAAATCATCTCGGTCAATCCGCTCAAAGAGGCAGGTTTGTTATCTTTTAAGCATCCACAGCACCTCAAAGACATGCTACTCGGTGGACAAACATTGACAGATATTTACTTACAAGTTCGTATCAACAGCGATTTGGCTTTATTAAAGGCCTTTTGTAAGATTTTACTGAATAAAGAACGTTCACAAAAACAGGTCTTTGATTACGATTTTATCATCCGAAATACCGAAGGCTTCGACGAATTTATTGAAGAATTAGATAACTATAATCTCGATGAATTGATTGCCCAAACTGGCGTATCAGCCGATGAGGTGTATAAAGCCGCCGAATTGCTCAGCAATAACAATAAAATCATAGTCTGCTGGGCAATGGGACTAACCCAGCACAAAAATTCGGTAGCCACCATCCGTGAAGTTGTCAATTTGCTTTTGCTCAAAGGTAGCATTGGGAAAGAAGGGGCAGGCACTTGCCCCGTGCGAGGGCATTCAAACGTACAAGGCGACCGTACAATGGGTATCTGGGAAAAACCCAAACCACAGTTTTTGGATAAACTCAAAGAAAATTTCGATTTTGAACCACCTCGCCAAGACGGCTACAACACCGTAGAGGCTATTCATGCCATGCACGGAGGTCAGGCAAAGGTTTTCTTCGCATTGGGTGGCAATTTCCTTTCGGCTACGCCAGATACTTTATTTACTGCCAAAGCATTACAAAATTGTGATTTGACCGTTCATGTTTCGACCAAACTCAATCGCAGCCACCTGATTCATGGTAAAACTGCATTGATTTTGCCGTGCTTGGGCCGAACAGATGTTGATATACAAGCCACTGGAAAACAATTTGTTACGGTCGAAAATTCTATGGGCGTTGTTCACACCAGCCAAGGGGTGCTTACACCAACTTCTGATGAACTTCTCAGCGAGCCAGCTATCGTTGCAAGACTCGCCAAAGCAACATTTGGTAATAAATTTAAGGTTGATTGGGATTTATTGGTTGAAAATTACGATAATATTCGGAATCTCATCGAAAAGACGATTGAGGGTTTTCATGATTACAATCAACGTGTTAGGCAACCCGATGGTTTTTATTTACCAAATGGGCCACGTCAGCAACAGTTTTCGACAGCAAACCAGAAGGCTAATTTTACTATCAATCATAATGAGAGTATTCGACTCGATGCCGATGAATATTTGATGATGACGATTCGGAGCCACGACCAATTTAACACGACAATTTATGGGCTAAATGACCGTTATCGAGGGATTTTTAACGAAAGACGAATTATATTGATGAATCCTTCGGATATTCAACAGGCTGGGCTGGAGCATTATCAGGTAATTGATTTACACAACGAACACGGTGGCGTTGAGCGAATTGCCGAAAAGTTTATCGTAGTTCCGTACTCGATTCCAACCAAATGTGTAGCAACGTACTTTCCAGAAGCAAATACGCTTGTTCCAATCAATAGCTTTGCCGACAAAAGTCATACCCCAACTTCAAAATCGGTCGTTATCAAGATTACACCATTTGTAGAGAATGGAAACATCAAAATCATCAATCCAAACTAAGCAATTTGTTCCACAAAATTTAGATGCAAATCATTTTGATACTATCGTACGTACCCATTTGATAGACAATCAACCGATTATTAAGCAATTAAACCTACTCGATAGTCAATCACCCAATTTTGCTCTACTACTTAATCAGGCCAGAATATCCAATTATCCACAAATCGACATCCGAGAAATTCAGAATATTCGATTGGCTATGACCAATAACTTACATTTACATCTTTGACCTTGGCAATCCTCTGTACGATGCTGTATTTAGATAATAGCATGATTTTTTATCGAAGATATAAAGAGCATAAACATTTTTATTTCCTTTAGCCCAAAAAAGTCCCATTTTTACAAAGTATTCGTCATTGACGAGGTACGTTGTGTATTGTAGAAAATTATCAGGATTGAACGACTGCGAGGTTAAAGTACCTTTTTCAAATTCTTTCAAACCTTCAATTAGGGGTATCTTTAAATTCCAACTTTTAAACTGTTCAATATCAGATGTTTCATAAAACACCGCTCCTTTTTGATGATAAAGTTTTGTTAGGGTATCGTTTTTCGCCACAAAGACCTTCTCAATACAGCTATTATGCTTGTTGGTTACATCAAATGGTTTGTTAAAGTCATCGGCCTTAAATTCTGAAATGCTTTGAGGCTCATGAAACAAATTAAATAATTTATCAAAATCGGCTTGTGCTTTTGCCGTAATAGATGCAAAAAAGAATACAATTAGATATTTCATAACGCTTAAATTAAAATTCACAAAATCTTGAAAATGAATGGATTAATAAAAGTAAACGTATGGATTATAAACTTTAAAAGCAAGATTTTTACGTATTTTTTTTTGTATTAATAAATAATCGTAAGAGTTTAGACATAAATACAATTTAGGGGCGTATGTATGAGCCAAAATATTAAACATAGTTTTGCTTAACAAATAAAATATCCCGTAGGGATAAAATGTCGGTAGAAACAGGAACGATTTTCCTCGAAACAATTGGACTTAAATTTTATCTACCGATATTGTGTCCCGATGGGACAAAATAGCTAAAGCGAAAGTCCTAATATGATAGATTCCTACAAACTTTTAAGTCTTCGTTATTTACCGAAAAGGTAATTATAAAAATAGAAATGTAATTGTGCTAAATTCATTTGTATTTTTTCCACATCTATTTGTATGTTTATAACAATATTTGTATCATTGCAAAATGTAAAATTTGTTCAGGATAGAGGATAAGTATCAGGCAAGTTTTGCAAATTAATTGAGTGAATGTACCATTCTACATTCTTTTTTAGAAAAGCATAGACCCCCAAACTCATATATTTTCAAAATTAATTATTTTGTGAACCACGATGAAGAAACTTCTCGCATTACTGCTGATTACTTTCTCATGCTCTAACATTACCCAAGCCCAAGTCGTACAAGCTGTTTCGATGGCAGCCCCAAAAGACTCATCAGGAGCATTTGCCACAGTATCACAACAAAGTTTTTCTGCCGATATTGCTCGTAAATCGGCAGTCGTGTATCTTAAAAAAGCCCTCTCTCCCTACGAAGACGCAAAGAAAAAAACGTTTTCAGACGAATTAGACAACCTTTTGAGTACACAAGATTATGTTACCCAAGCAAAATTTTCGGATTACCTCGCCCAAGCCAATAAAGCCTATACGTACGGGGTCGATGTAGCAAACAAAAACACTGTCGATAACGTAGCCAAACTGGCACAAGTAAGCAACTTGGCAAGAGCCTATGCTGTCGGTAGAAGTGCCGCATGTTTTGCCGAACAAGAAAAAGGCAGTTATTTTCAGACCAAAGATGCCGAAGGTTTTGACATCACGGCGTTTTCGCTCGAATCACTCCGTAGCAATCCTCGCTATGGTCTGATTGATAACTATTATCACGGCTTTGCCCGTATCAAAAAAGACATGGTTTACGGATTCATGAACCTTTGTGGAGAAGAGGTGATTCCGGCTCAGTTCGATTACGCCGAGCGTTTTAATGACGGTAAAGCGTTGGTTAAGAAATTCTTTTGGCAATTTATTGACATTGATGGCAATGAAAGCGAGCCACTCGAAAACGTTGTTGATGCCAAGGCACTTCGTTACGGAATCAGCTGGGCAAAGTTCAAAAATAACAAGGTAGCTTTGATTGATAATAAATTCGATGTTACCAAAAAGCCAATCTCGCAATATTTTGACGAAATCGAGCCGTTTGTGGGTGATTTATACAAAGTTCGCAGCGGAAAACTCTACGGTCTTCTTAAAATTGATGGTACTTCTCTGCTCGATGTAAGCTACGATAAAATCTCACTATCGGATGCCAACCAGTGGATTTTAATTGAAACCAATAAAAAAGTAGGCTTGGTAGATGTTGATGGGAATACTCGCATCAAACCAACTTATGATTTCATCCGTAATATCGTAATCAATACCGATGTGCCAAACAATGCTGCAACGGTAATTGCTAAAGACGCATCAGGATTCCGCATTATTGAGCTTAACGAAAGAAAATTAAGTGATGTATATGCCTCAATCGGTGATTTTAACTCATTCGGACTTGCCCCAGCTTGTAAAACATTTGGCGAAAAAGGCTTAAAATGTGGCTACATCAATTTTGATGGAACCGAGGTTATCCCAACACAGTTCGATAAAGTTGAGGCTTTCGGACAACACGGCATCGTAACGGTTACGCAAAACCTTACAAACTGTAGCCGTCCTGTTGGCAACTGCCAAGTTGACCTCGTGTATGACCGTTTTGGTAGAGTAATAATCGACAAAATGAATCCAGAAGCTCCGGTAGCTATCCGTTATGTAGTAACCGATACACTTTTGGCAAGTACATTGATTGCAGTAAAAACGTTAATTCCGACCGAAAAAGGTATAGATGAAGGCTATAACTTGATTGATAAAGGAAGTTTCAAAAGATTCACAACAGAGTCTTATCGTCTTATCCGTAAATTCGACAGAGGCCATTTGGCAATTCAAAAAGATGACAAATGGGGATTGTTAGACAATTTCGGAAAAGAAGTAATCAAGCCAAATTATCGTGAAGTTGTTTGTTTTTCAGAAGGGCTTTACGGTGTCAAATACGACAATAACAAGTATGGATTTATCAATAAAACCGAGAAAGTACAAGTAACCTTTGAATACACAGAGATTCGACCATTCAAAAACGGGTTGTCAATTGTATCAAAAGGGCCAAACAAATACGGTATTATTAATAAATTTAACGCAAAAGTAGCTCCTTGTTTATTTAAAGAAATCAAAGAAACTGACAGTGGTTATGAACTTATTGATACCTCAAACGTGATTTACACACTAAACAAAGCGGGTGATTGTAACTCACAGAATTGCACTAAGTTCTACGATATTATCCGTAAGGCTAATCAGAAAGACTAATATTATTTAGATTTATTAAAAGAGGCACATTTGGGTTAAAATGTGCCTCTTTTGTTTTATTGAAATTTCAAGAATCTATCTTAAAGTGTTTTTGCGATAGTCTCGACCAGTTTATCAAGGTCAGATTCGTCATTGTACAGATGCGGTGAAACCCTAATGGCAGTCCCGCGAAGCGAAACAATGATATTTTGTGAGGTGAGATTGTCATACAACTGCTTACTATCAATCTGATACGGAAGCGAAACCCCAAAAAGATGATTTACCCGATACGATTCTGATGCCACTTTGCAACCCAATTTTTGAAGTTCTTCGATGGCATTTTCGGTTATACTTTTGGTATAATTTTGAATATTTTCAACTCCCCATGCCATAATCTGTTTGAGAGAGGTCTCAAGCATTGGCATCTGAATAAAATGAGAAGATTCGCCAACGTTATAGCGTTGAGCCTTAGGACGATACGCCCTTTCGTAATTGGTCAATTGAGCAAATTTATCGCTGTCTTTTCTATTCATCCAGCTCTCTTCAATCGGCACTCCATTATCAAAAAATTCACCAAAATACGCCAATCCCATGCTATACGGCCCCAAAAGCCATTTATACGAAGCACAAATTAAGGCATCGGGTTGTATTTTTTCAATATCAAAAGGGAACGCCCCAACCGACTGTGTACCATCAATAATTAGCAATGCCCCTACTTCTTTGCAACGCTTTGAGATAGTTTCGAGGTCGAATCTGACGCCGTAAATCCAGTGAATATGTGGCATCACAATCATTGCCGTCTGGTTTGTGATGGCATTCAGGATATTCTCATTCCAACTTTTTGCCGTATCATCAACCGATTTATTTGGCCCAATTGTCAGGTAAGTCAATCCTAATTGAGCATTTACACGCTCAAAAGCATAAACATTATTCGGGAATTCTTCTTCAATCAGAATCACATGTTTTTTTTGAGCAATATCTGGTAACCGATGCAGATTATTTGCCACAACGGCCATCCCGTACGCTACCGAACCAATCACGGCGATTCGCTCGAAATCATTTGCATTGACTAAATCTGAGAATATAAGCCGTACTCTATCAACATTCTCGAAGAAGTTTTTTTGGGGATTTATCTCGACGGGATTGACCTTGAGGGCGATACCTCTTTGACCAGCCTCGACCGAAACATTCAATAATGGTGAATATGCCGCACAATTGAGATAGCAAACGTCTTGATTGAGATTAAAAAAATGTTTTTGGTTAAATAAAATTTGTTGATTAGAATTCATTTATTGAGTTTTTTCAGAACCAAAATTACGGTTTTTAGTTTAAGATATATTTGAACTTTTGCGTGTTTTTTAAGATTAAAACCAAATTTGCCCGATAAAATGTAGATACCAATATTGTTTTTTTTAGGTAAATATTTGTATTTTCCGGATTTTGGTCTAAATTTTGTTAAACCTTTAATAAAACATGCACCTTTCAAATGGCTGAATATCAACAATTTATATATTTTTCAGTTTTTTAAGAAGAAATTAAGAAAAAAATTTAGGAAATACTTTCAGAAAATTTTGAAAATTCAAAAATGTTGTTTTACTTTGGGGCATGAACGACTTACGTGCTATCCGAAGTAACCACAAAAATAACTCAAATGGAATTACAAGAAGCGAAAGATAAATTCATCCATACGTGGGGTACGCTTGCCACACAGTGGGGTATAAACCGCACTATGGCACAGATACATGCGTTGCTGTTGCTTTCGCCCAAAGCCATGAATGCCGATGAAATCATGAATGATTTGCAGATTTCGAGAGGTAATGTTAATATGAATTTGCGGGATTTGATGGATTGGGGGTTAATTTACAAACAGCTTTTGGCTGGCGAACGTAAAGAATATTTCGCAGCCGAAAAAGACATTTGGAAGGTTGCTCGACAAATAGCCAAAGAACGCCGCCGCCGAGAAATCGAGCCAATCATTGAGGCAATGGAAGACCTAAAGACGAGTGTCAAGCCAGATAGTGTTGAGAAGAAAGAATTTTTAAAGATTGTCGAAGACATAAGTAAAGTTACGACAATCGCCGACTCAACGATGACTTCAATCATTAAATCAGAAGAGAATTGGTTGATAAATAACCTTTTAAACGTATTCAAGAAATAAGGCCATTTCTATTGCAAATAGTCTTCTTTAGTATTCAATTATCGTATTATATATTTGGAGTTTTTGGGGTAGGCAGCAATCACCACTTAGATTGGAGATTGCTGCTTTTTATTTGCAAATGATTATTCTACAAAAGCCACATTCATGACTGTCTTTTTATCAGCTTTTAGGATTTCGTAGGCTACCAGAACTTTTCCGTTGTGTAATAACGTGCTGGCGTTCTGGCCGTTATTTGAATTTTTAACTATCTGACTATCAAACAATTTACCGTTGATAACTTTGCCGTAAAATACGCTATTTGCTCCACTTTCGGCAGTTTGTTCCCAAACCCAAACAGCCATTTTATCGTCGGCAGCGAGAGAGGCGTTTTTGGCCGAGGCATCTAAAACTTTCAATAATTTACCCGATGAATCTGACAAACGCACACCCGACTGGCCGTTTTGAGTACCCGAAAACCAAGTGTAAAATTGCTCATTTTTAACTGAAACCGAACTCGCCCCAGAGTGCGGGCAACCTTTGATTTCCCATTTATCATCATGCACTATCTCGGGTTTTGAAAAACTCACTCCATTATCTGCCGAAACCATACGAGCCATGTCACGAATATCGTTGTTATTATCACGATAAATTACGTTTAGATTTCCTTTGGTATCAACCATCAAACTAATTGGGCAGCAATCACAAACGACTGGGTCGATGAGTTTTTCGGGTTGCATCTCTCCATTTTTAGAGATTACCATTCTCAAATCACGCTCTTCGTGCTTGGTGCTATTGGCAACGTCTTTCAAGTAAGCTACTGCAACTTCGTCATTTGGCAAAACCACAGCATCGAAGAATCCTCTCACGATTCCTTGTTTTGGGTCAGAATCTACATTGGCTGGCGTTGTCCAAGTATTTCCCCCATCTTTAGAGACTGTATAGACTATGTTCGATGAACGCCCTCCCCTACCACCTTGGCTCGGTACGGTCTCCGCTCTCAATGAGAAAATAGCAACGTAGCTTCCATCTTTTTTAGAAAGTATTTTGGCTCGCATCATGCGGCTGTTGTTCAATCCTGAACCACTAAAAACAGTTTTCTTTTCCGAGAAATTCTTTCCGTCAGTCGATGTAGCAAAGCACAATGAAGCTACACCTTGAGCATCTTTCTCGGTCCAGGTTAGTAATATCTCGCCTTTGGTATTCTTCGACAAAGTCGGCATTGTGTAGTTTTTGTTGGGGTCAAGTTCAATTGGAGAATTGGCTATATTATCATCCAAAACAAAATTCGACTCATTACCGCTTATTGTATTGCAAAGGGTAATTTCGTGATTTTCGCTTTTGTAATTGATAAAATATCCAAAAAGGGTTATGAAAAACAAATTAATCGGAATAAGAAATTTTAACATGTTAGAATTGTATTAGTTTTGATTAACAAAATAACTCTGAAAAGAAATATGATTGCTCATCAGTAGGCGAAAACAACCATTATGCAAAAGAATTTGAGTATTTGGTAGATAAACTATAAAAGGAAAAACGATAAATTTCGGTAAAATGAAGAAGCAATCACAAAGTTACTCGTGATTCTGAATCTACAATATTACTAAAATTTTATCCTTTAATTGCCATTTGTGGCTTGAAAGCTGGTTTGGGGCGAAGTGTTTTTGTTTCGGTCGAAAC
>JALOLV010000066.1 GCA_025455785.1 Spirosomataceae bacterium
AAAACGCCTTTATAATTTGGATTTTTATCACCATGTACTCTCAGATTGGTAGGGCATAAGTAGCAACTTTTATCGTACTCTGGCTTTTCATTTTTAGGAGGAATACCATCAAAACTCCACGGGCGACTGTTACGATGTGCGGCATAAATTACCCATTCCTGACGTAGTGGATTCCACCTTTTTTCCCATTGTCCTTCAAACATAAACTCTAAATCCTATTTTTTTGGGGAATTATCCCGAATCAATAAAAAATGGCCTCAATATTAAATATCGAAGCCAAATTTCTGAAATTAATATTAAATGTCAAAATTACAATTTTTCAATTATCATTGCACTCGCTCCGCCGCCGCCATTGCAAATCGCCGCAAGACCATATTTGCCACTATTATGTTTCAAAACATTTACTAAAGTTGTAATTATTCTGGCTCCTGAACAACCGAGTGGGTGGCCGAGTGAAACGGCTCCACCATGCACATTTAGTTTAGTTTGGTCGATTTCGAGCAATTTTGCAAAAGCCAGAGCAACTGCCGAAAATGCTTCATTGACCTCAAAGAAATCAATATCTTCGACTGATAATCCTGCTCTTTTTAAAGCTTTTTGTGCTGCATGAACAGGTGCAGTGGTAAACCATTCAGGCTCATGCTCGGCATCGGCATAAGAAACAATTTTTGCAATCGGCTTGAGATTATTTTTTACTACTGCCTCTTCCGATGCCATCAAAACTGCCGCTGCACCGTCGTTGATAGTTGATGCGTTTGCGGCGGTAACTGTTCCGTCTTTGGTAAAAACCGGACGTAGCGTAGGTATTTTATCAAAATTTACATTTTTGAATTCTTCATCCTCCGAAATCACTTTTACATTCCCTTTTTTATCGGTTATTTCTACCGAAACTACTTCGTCACTAAATTTCCCATTAGCCCATGCCTCAGCCGAACGTTTGTATGAGTTAATTGCAAATTCGTCTTGTTGTTCTCGTGTTAATTCATATTTTTTTGCGGTTGCATCGGCAAAACAACCCATTGCGACATTTTGGTAGGCGTCAGATAAACCATCTTTGGCAAGTCCATCAATCAACTCGCTGTTTCCGTAGCCGTAACCGTATCTTGCTTTGGCCAGATAAAATGGAATCTGTGACATATTTTCCATTCCACCAGCCATTACAATTTGGTTTTGACCTAATTCGATTGATTGTGAACCAAAAGCAATCGATTTCATTCCCGATGCACAAACTTTATTTATAGTTGTACAGATTGTTTTAGTGCTTAATCCACCCAACAAAGCGGCTTGTCGAGCAGGAGCTTGCCCAAGATTTGCCTGACAGACATTGCCAAAGAGTAACTCTTCGACTAAGTGTGGGTCTAATGTGGTTTGTTTGATTACATTTTTGATTGCGATTGCACCCAATTGGGGTGCTGAAAGCGAGGATAATCCCCCGCCAAAACTACCAATTGGTGTTCTTAATGCTGATACTATATAGGTTTTTTGCATTTTATGATGAAGATTGAATTGACGGCAAGTTAAATTATTTAGCGAATATTCGCAATAATATTACAGGCCTTCTTTCCTCGACCCATCGTCTTTGGTAATTATAAAGCTTTTTCCACCAACTTTTTCGATGGCTTCGGCGACCTCTTCTGTTTTGGATGGTGCGTACACAAACATACATCCACCACCGCCCGAACCGTTGATTTTTCCCCCTAACGCTCCTGCTTCAATAGCTGCCTCAATCATCTTATTGATTTTAGGAGTAGAAACTCTTTTGGCATCTCTCAAGCTATTTTGATGAATATTTAGCAACTCACCTAATCTTTGATGATTGGTGGCTTCCCCTCTGAACATCGCAAGGGCTTCACTTAAAATATCTCGGTCGGATAGATTACCGAGCAATAAAGAGTATTCATCTTTTGTCAATATATTTTTGTATTCGGATGCTTTCTCGGCAGGAGTGGTAGCAAAAATAAAATTTGGGTCGTGTTTCTTTATTTTAGCGATGGCTTCGAGCATTCCGAATTTTACATGTTTCAAAATCCCGATGGTATCTTTTGGTTCGAGAGAATCGCCCAAAACAAAAGACCCTAATTTTGGAGTAAGGTTTTCAACTTTGATTTCGGGTTTTGATTCTAAATAGATAATATTGCCAATTGCAGTAGAGTAGTGGTCCATCATTCCGCCCGGTTCACCAAACTCTAAAACTTCGGCTTCGTAGGCTATTTCTCCCATTTCTTTGGTAGAGATTTCTTTTGGGTTATCGGCCATTTTGGTTAGAAAATTAATCCAACTTACTAATAGAGCCGACGAAGACGAAGTACCAGAGTTTATTGGTATATTGCCATCAATCGTAATCTCAAATCCATTTGAGAACTCGTAACCTCTTCGTCTAAGGACATTAATTGCAGAACGGAAGTAATCTCTTTCGTTTTCGTAGAGTAGCGGATTTGACAACAAAAACTCTTCTTTTTGGTTAAGATTTGGTTTATTTATGATGATTTTATTGTCATTTCGTTTTGTTCCATCAATTGCTACTCTTCTCGAAATCGCCATTGCGATAACTGGTAACCCGAGATAGTCTTGATGCTCACCAAAAAGGCAGATACGGCCCGGAGTGCTTACTTTCATATTTTGTAGATGTAAAATTTTCGGAAACCTAAGCAAAGAACCCCAAATGTCAAAATATTTATCTCAAGAGGAGAAAAATAGTAGTTGATTTAATAAATAATGCTATCAAAATTTGGTAGGTTATTTTTACATTCTTTCAAATAAATTTATCAAATATTTTGGCTGATAATGATGATTTGGTAGCATAATCGTTGGTATATAGTTTGGTTAGAATGAAATCGTTTGCATAAAATTCGATTAGGCTCTAACAGCTTTTTCCCAAACCACATTTTGTTGATTTTTAATATACCTTTTAAACCCAGCAAAAGCTGAGTAATTCATCAATGAGAAATAGTAAGGAATGTACAGAATTTTGATTTTTCTACCATTTTTTTCAAAATAATAACCTAACATTGCCATGAAATAAAATCCGATTTGGAGGATAATCAAAACTTGATAAATACTACTTTTTTCGACTAAAAGAGCGTTCAATACAAAGATAAACACCAATGCAATCGGAACAACTGTCCATCTCAATACTCGGTGTGAAATAAACTGAAAACTCAAAATTCCGTGCTTTAAAGGATTTAGTAGCGATTTTAATCTATAAATTGACTGGAAACCACCGGCACAAATTCTGATTTTACGTTTCAATTCTTCTGATGTATTCAAAGAAGCTGTTTCGGTAGCGTAAGCGTTAGGTTCGTAGGCTGTTATAAATCCTCGTTCGCAGATTCGAAGAGAAAGTACAAAATCATCTAATAAGGTATCAGATTCCAAATTCTGGAATTCTGATGTTCTGATTGCGTATAGCTCTCCAGCCGCTCCGACGGTTGAATACAATTCTGAATCAAGTTTCTTTAGAAAACTTTCGTATTTCCAGTAAATGCCCTCTCCAACCTCAGCAGTTTGCCCGTTAGCTTTTGCAATCCTTTTTTCTCCAGCTACCACACCTACCTTTTCATTAGCAAAATGCTTAACCATTTCTTTAATGGCTTGTTGATTCAGCATTGCGTTAGCATCTGAGAAAATTGTGATTGGTGTATCAATCAATGGCATTACTCGATTGATTGCGGCCATTTTACCGCTTCGTTCATCCTTATGGAAAAGTTTAACATTGCTGT
Source organism: Spirosomataceae bacterium (assembly GCA_025455785.1). GTDB lineage: Bacteria > Bacteroidota > Bacteroidia > Cytophagales > Spirosomataceae > JALOLV01. Next base: position 3,720 of record JALOLV010000066.1, read on the forward strand.
ATTTCTGAATCAATTCAACGGTTTTGTCATTTGAGCCATCCGTTACAAAAACAATTTGTAGTTTATCTTTAGGGTAGTCGAGAGATAATGAATTTTTTATTTTTTCTTCAATACAATCTTGTTCATTGTATGCTGCAACCAATAAAGTTACTTCTGGAGTATAGGTAAAATCAAATGCTTTTGTTTTGGTAAATTTCCTTTTTAATTCCACTAAAACCCAAATTAAGATTCCGTATCCTGCATACGCATAAAAAGTTATGGCAATCAGTATCCAAAATATAATTTCTAATATTTCCATTGATTTAGACTTTAAGGTTGTTGTAAATTTCAATTGTTTTTTTGGCTGTATTGACCCAAGAGAAATCTTTTGCTCTTGCTAATCCATTGATTTTTAGTTGATTTGATAGGTTTTTGTCTGTAAGTATTTTTTCAAATCCTTCTCTAATCGAATTGCTATCAAATGGGTCAACCAAAATCGCTGCTTCTCCTGCTACTTCGGGCATTGCACTTGTATTGGAAGTTACAACGGGCGTTCCGCAAGCCATCGCTTCAATAATTGGTATTCCGAAACTTTCTCTTAGTGATGGATACAGAAATACGCTGGCCAGATTGTAGATGTATGGCAATTCGTCGTGATTAACGTATCCAATCAGGATGACGTTTTTAATGATGTCTCTTCTATTTAATGTTGTCAAAATTTCAATTACATCTCGTACCGAACTTTCAGCAATTACGATTTTGACAGGATTTTTCTCATTCTCTATATACTTAGAATAGGCCTCTAAAACCTTTTTCATATTTTTTTTGGGAGCCGTATTTCCCAAAAAAAAGATAAATTCGTTTGGTAAATTATATTTTTCTTTAATTCTGTTTAGTTCATTTTCATCATCGATAATTCTAAATTTTGGATTAAAAGCATTGTATGTAGCTCTTAGCTTTGAATTTTCAATCTCAAGTTTTTTCTGAATTTGTATTTTCTCGAACTCGGAAACTGTAATAACACATTTAGCTCTCTTGGTAATTTTTGGAACATTCCACCTGCGATAAAAATGACCAGCCATTTGATACAATGAACCCTTTGAAATGATATTTTCGAGATAGATAATATCGTGGAGAGTCAAAACGAACGGGCAATTTGTGTTTACCGAAGCAGTATTAGAGGTGAAGTGCATTAAATCAATTTTTTCGCTTTTGATAGCTTTGGGTAGCGAAATCTGTTCCCAATCAGCGTATGTTTTACCCTCTACCTCAACAATTCGTAGGTTTTTGCTTGGTTTCAAACAGACATCCTTGTCAGGTTTAACGAAAACTACGTACTCATTTTCTTTATCAATTTCTTGAATAGCCCTTATGAGTTCGAGAGCATAGATATCCATACCGTGCTTTTTAGGTCGGAAAATCCTTTGGGCTTCAATTCCAATTTTCATAAGATTCGATTAGTTGTGAGTCGCTCCGTGAGGGGTATGTAAAAACTGTTTATTTGCATTGCCAATTTTGAGAAATGCTTTTGTCATTCTAAAAAATGCGATTGGTAATTCGGCAAGAAGGTTTCTGTTAAGCGTTTTTAAAAGAAAACTTGGCGTTGCCAAAACTAAAGCAGTCAATAATCCAACATTCAATAGTAAAATTTCAATAAATTTGTAGTTAAAAACTAAGCTAAATACCATCAATATTGCCAAAGAACCCATTAAAATTACTCTTGGAGGTAAAAAGAACTGAATAACTTTATTGAAGAAATCGAGGTTTCCATGTCGAATTAGTTGTACCCAAGCTTTTACAAAATTTTGTTTAGCAAAATTTAATTGTGCCGCAATCCATCGAGTGCGTTGGGTTTCAAATACTTGTGCGTTTCTTACTTTTTCGTCTAAAATATAAGCATCTTCAAGATACTCAATTTTCAATTTATCTTGCATGATGTCAAGTTCTAATTGTTTATCAAAACCACTCACAACATCATTTTTTTGTAAATAATTTTTGAATAAATCGTATTCCATAACCAATCCAGAACCTATCAACGCCGCCGATAATCCTAAATTATGATGACCTAATCGGAATATTGAATTATTTATTTCTTCGCTAAAAGCGTCTAATTTAGCCATTGGAGTATCGATATTTTTGGCGATTCGATGAGTTTGTATGATTCGGTTGCCAGCACCAAACGATTCTTTTACTTTGGTGATAAATCCTTCAACTAACTGATTGTCTGCATCTAACAACACAACAGCATCGTGCTTTCTACCCCAAAGACTCAAGGCTTTCATTGCACGGTTTATCGCTTTTGCTTTTGTGCTTTTATCAAAAAAAACCTCAATAACTGTTATACCCAATTTTTCTAAATTTTGGATGGTCTCTTTCTTCAATTGGTCGGCAATTACCACAACCTCATCTTCTTTACCGAAGTCTGATTGTGAAACTACATTTTTTGCAGTTTCAACAATCACTTCGTCCTCTTTGTAAGCCGGAATCATGTATAAAAAATTTACTTTTTGGGTCTTGTTTTGCAATAAAACGGGTCTTTTTCTTTTGGTTTTAGATGCAATAGCAAAGAATAGCACGTAAGCCACTGCAAAACTTAGATATATCAGAATGAATGTCATTGTTTTAATTGATTACGGTTTTTGTGAGAGTTACATTTTCTCGGTTTGAAAAAGGGCAGGAACAGTTTTGAAAATTAAAGTCAAATCAAATTTCCAATTATGTTTATAAGCATAAAAATTGTCTAAATCTTGGCGTTCTTTTGCCGATAATTCCCCTTTTCCTCTTTTTGTTACTTGCCACAGCCCGGTCAAGCCAGCAGGTGCAAGAAAACGAGCAACCGATTCGTCTTTAGTTAATTTTTCGGCTTCGTACAATGGCAGCGGACGATTACCAACCAAAGACATATCCCCTTTGATGACATTGATTAACTGTGGGATTTCGTCGATACTGGTATTTCTTAAAAAAGCACCTAATTTTGTTATTCTTGGGTCATTTTTGAATTTCATGAATGCCGATTTACGGTTCTGTGATTCAAGTAAATTTTTCTCGTCTCTCCAACCCGAATCGTCAATCAAATTACCTTTTGTGTTTGGGTTAAATTCTTGCTTTTCGTTGCTATACAAGTTTAGGTGAGTTAAGTTTTTTAGTTCTTTTTCGGCTCCTGTTCGCATTGTACGGAACTTGTAAAGGTTAAAAACTTTGTAACCAGCACCAATTCGTTTCGATAAGAAAAATACTGGGCCTTTAGAATCTAATTTTATCAAAATAGCAACAACGAGTAAAAGGGGAAATAATATTACTAATGCCGAACCAGCAACGAAAACATCGAAGATTCGCTTACGAAGTGAAGAATTCGGATTCAAAAAATCATCTTTCTTATTTCCGTTTCCTTCCAAATTTAAACTTAATCCAACCGATTTATTTGCTGCAATCGAAAGTTGTTTTTCGATTCGTATTTGTAATTCTTCAGGGTGGAATGGCTTCGTTATGTAGTCGTTAGCACCTAATTTAAGACATTCGATTTTGCTTTCACTTTTTTCTTCGCCCGATAGAACCAATAATGGAATATTGATGAATAATGGATTGTTTTTCAAAAATGAAATAAAAATTTTTCCATCTTCGTTGGGTAAATGTAAGTCTGTTACGATTGCATCAGGGTACAAACCTTCTTGCAGGGCTGTCTTGGCTTCTGCGATTGATTGAAAAAGATGAAGGTCAAAAGTCGAATCAAAACAGAACTTGAGTAGTCCAAGCAACATTTCGTTATCGTCAATTATCAAAAGTCTTTTTTTCATCGTGATTTCCGTGTTTGTTTATTTACAATTCTATTTTCAATTCTTTTGCCAGATTGGTGTTGGTTTTTAAGTTGTTGATTATCAGTCGTTTACTTATTTGTTATGAAATTTTCATTTCCACAATTTGGAATTATTTAATTATATTTGGAATTTTATCTAAAATTGGATAGCAAAATATGGATAACTCACAAACTATTTTTATCGTTGAAGATGATGCTTTTTACGGAGCAATGCTTGAATATCATTTAACGCTCAATCCTGACTATACGGTCGAAAGATTTGAAACAGGTAAAAGCCTTTTGGATAATCTTTACAGACGACCCATAGTAATTACGCTCGATTACTCTTTGCCAGATATGGATGGAGAAACGGTTTTGAAAAGAATCCAAAAAGAATACCCCGAAATACCTGTTATTATTATTTCTGGGCAGGAGGATATTGCGACGGCTGTGCAATTATTAAAAAATGGTGCATACGACTACATCGTTAAAGATGCCAACACTAAAGAAAGACTTTGGAATACAATCCTGAAAATTAAAGAAACTCAAGAACTCCGTGCCGAAATCTCTCAGTTACGTGAAGAAGTACGCGAAAAGTATGAATTTGATAAAGCAATCAAAGGAAGTAGCCCTGCATTACAGCGAGTTTTCAACTTGATGGAAAAAGCCTCAAAAAGTAATATTAACGTTTCTATTTATGGAGAGACAGGTACGGGCAAAGAGTTGGTAGCTAAGGCAATTCATCATAATTCTGCTCGTAACAAAAAATCTTTTGTAGCGGTCAATATGGCCGCAATTCCGAAGGATTTGGTAGAAAGTGAACTCTTTGGACATGAAAAAGGTGCATTTACTGGTGCAGTAAATCGTAGAATCGGGAAATTTGAGGAAGCAAATGGTGGAACATTATTCTTGGATGAAATTGGCGAAATGGAGATGACTATGCAAGCCAAAATTTTGAGGGTATTGCAAGAACAAGAAATTACCAGAATTGGGGGTAATCAGGTCGTTAAAATTGATGTTAGAATTGTTGTTGCTACCCATCGTAACCTTGCAGAAGAAGTACAAAAAGGAAATTTTAGAGAAGACTTGTACTACCGTTTGTTGGGCCTAAACTTACAACTTCCGCCTCTTCGTGAGCGAGGCAATGATATTGTTTTACTTTCAAAGTTTTTTATTGAGGAATATTGCAAAAAAAATAAATTGCCAAAAATCAGTTTAAGTAGCGAAGCCTCGCAGAAATTACTTGGATATTCTTTTCCGGGTAATGTGCGAGAGTTGAAAGCCATAACAGAACTCGCTTGTGTAATGGCAATTGATGATACAATTTGTGCCGATGACATTACTTTTAATTCAATTAAGCCAGAAGGAGCTTTCTTACTTGAAGAAGTTACTCTTAGGGAATATACCCGTAGAATCATTCGACATTTTTTAAATAAATACGACAATGATGTCCTTTTGGTGGCTGATAAATTAGATGTTGGAAAATCTACAATATATAATATGCTGAAAAGTGGGGAGTTGTAGTGAGGATTGTCCAAAATCAAGAAAAAAATCCCAAAAATGGAAATTTATCATTCCCTTTCGCCTTGATTATCAGGGATTTAAGTTTTTGGTATAGTTTCTGCGACATTTGTAGATACACGTGTAAATACCCCAATTAATGTACTTTAGAACAGTAGCCGATATAACTAAAGACAATCTACGGAGCCTCCAAGAAGGTAACCGTTACTTGCTTATTTTTATTGCTGAAAAAACAGCCTCCGAAGCTAATTCATTAATTGATTTATTAAATCAGAATAGTTTAATGTTTTTTGGAGGAATCTATCCAACGATTATCCAAGACACATCAAATTATCACGAAGGCTTTATTATTATTTCTATACCGAATGTTCGTGAAATAGTAAAGTTTTCAGTTAAAGATGAATCTTCTTTCAGAGAAATTAAAAACCTTGAATCTATTAATACAGCTATTTTATTGATTGATGCAATGGTTTCGGAAACTGATTCACTCCTTAAAAAAATTTATGGTTTGCTCAACAATGAAATAAACATTGTAGGAGGTGGGGCTGGATTTATGACCTTTGAGCAACAGCCATGTATATTTACAAATGAGGGAATGTTTGAGGATGGTGCTATTTTGGCATTGTTTGAGAGTAAAAGCAAAATTGGGGTAAAACACGGATGGGAGGTTTTTGCTGGGCCATTTATTGCCACATCAACCGATAAAAATATTATTAAAGAACTCAATTGGCGTCCTGCCTTCGATGTTTATAAAGAAGTAATTGAATTAAATTCAGAGAATAGTTTCTCCAAGTCCGATTTTATTGAAATTGCAAAAATTTTTCCGTTTGGAATTTATAAAGAAGGTGCCGAATTTGTTGTCCGTGACCCAATCGCAGTGAATGACAAAGGCGAAATTATTTGTATTTCGGAAGTACCCGAAAACTCTACTTTGCAAATTCTAACCGGCGACCCCGAAAAATTAATCATTGCTGCAACGGATGTGGCTAAACAAACCTATCAAGAGCAGGATGACTTGGCTTGCTTGATGGTTTTTGATTGTATAACAAGGGTAATGTATCTCGAAGACCAGTTTGAGAAAGAGCTTATTGCTATGAAAAGCGTTTACTCAAATAAAAAGTGTAAGATTCGGGGGGTATCGACTTTAGGCGAGATTGCGTCTTCGGGCATGGGATTTGTGGATTTCTACAATAAAACAATTGTAGCAAGTAGCCTCTTCGACTGATGGAATCTGGAATCAAAATAGATGTAGCCCGTGAAATCTCATTACTATATGAATTATCACTTTCGATTGGTAATTCTCTTGACCTCAAAAAAAATTGTTCAGATTTTTTGGGCGTTTGGATGCGTCAAAAAAATATTGACTTTGGCTCGGTTTGGCTTAAAAATGAGGTCTTAAATTTACCAAATCCAGAAAATTATAGTTTAGTTTATGCAAATCCTGAATTTAGAGTCGATAAAAAAGAAATTACACCTAACCACTATTTTTTGAGTAATCTATCTATAAATGACGCCATTTCGTTAAATAGCGAAGTGGCTCATTTTCAGGATGTTATTGCCGAAAAGAATATTTCGGGTGGTTGCTATTGGATTTTATCATTGTCTAATCTTGGGTTCATAAAATTTTATTTTAGCCCGCTCAACCTCTCTCAAACTGCTTTTGATTTAAGTGAAGTAAAAAAAGCCAGCAAAGTGATTCGCAAATTTGCAATCACTTTGCAATCTTGCTTATTGCACAATAGAGTTGTCGATGAAACCCAGCAAAAAATTCGGTATCAATCAGAGTTAAAAAAACTTGCAGTGGTTGCCGAAAAGACCGATAATGCCATAATTATTTCAAATGCCAAAGGTCAAATAGAATGGGTCAATCGTGGATTTACTCAAATTACAGGGTATGTCATTGAGGAGGTTTATGGAAAAACTCCGGGAGAAGTTTTACAGGGAAAAGATACCAACCCCGAGACTCGTAATTATATCGGTGAGCAATTGAGGCTACGAAATAGTTTTAGAGCCGAAATATTGAATTACTCTAAAAGTGGAGAAAAGTACTGGGTTGATTTGTCAATTCAACCAATATTTGACGATAATGGAAACTTGACTAATTTCATTGCTGTCGAATCAGATATTACCGAAAGAAAAAATTATGAATCTCAACTTCGTGATGCCAAAGAAAAGGCTGAGGAGGCGAGCCGTATCAAGCAAGAGTTTTTGGCAGTTGTTAGCCACGAGATTCGCACACCACTCAATGCGATATTGGGAATGACAAACCTGATTCAGAAAACTTCATTGAATCCATTACAGTCGGATTACACCAACACTATACAAATTTCAGCCGATAATCTTCAATCAATTATAAACAGCATTTTAGATTTTTCTAAGATAGAAGCTGGAAAGATGATTATCCAGAAGATTCCATTTAATCTTAAAAAAATTCTTCAAAATATCATCAATAGTAATGAGTTTAAAGCAGAGCAAAAAGGTATTGGACTT
>JALOLV010000412.1 GCA_025455785.1 Spirosomataceae bacterium
GACATCGACGAAAATGTAGAATTATTCGGCATTTTTGAAGACAATAAACTCATTGCAACCGCCGGCCTCGAAAAATATGGGTCAATCGGGTTGCTACGCTCGGTTAGTACAATGCCCGAAGTACGAGGAAAAGGTTTTGGTAAAATCATAACTACTGAAACCGAAAATTACGCCCTCCGAAACGGCGTTTCGGCAATGTATCTATTGACAACCACCGCCAAAGATTTCTTTATGAAGGATGGCTACGCACTCGTTAATCGTGAAGAAGTACCCGACGAAATCAGGCAAACCAAACAGTTTTCTGGAATCTGTCCATCATCGGCAACGATTATGCGAAAGGTTTTGTAAAACGATTTTTCAAATCGTTTAGGTTGGTTTTTTTTGAAACAATTTATCGTAATATAACAATAAACCAATAATTTAATTATTTATGAAAAAGCTATTTTTATCTTTACTATTATTGTCAAATCTGAATCTTTTGGCCCAAAAACTAATCGTTGATTTAGAGCATTACCAAAAACTTGCACAATTGAGCAAACAAAGCCAAGCCGAATTGGCAACCATCGATACCTTACGTTTTCCGTGGAAAGAATACAGTGAATCGGGTATCCGAAATTCGTTCATCAAGACATTTTACATGACCGAATCTAATCTCAAAGCACTAAAAAACAGTTTTTCACCACCCGCCAATAGTTCAAAACAAACTCAAGCCGAATTGAAATACTTACTTGAATTACAAGAGAAACGTACCCAAAATGATATTAATCGAAGTATGTATCTGGCTAATATTGGGTATTTGCCGTATTACATAAATCCTGTGAGTGAAAATTACAAACAAAACCTCAAAGACCTTTTCTTTTTTGGACACGAAACTTTTGGAGAATGGATGAATATTGAGAATTTCCCGAAAACGGGTGAATTACTCAAGGGAATCATGCAAGATATGAGAGCAGTAGAGTTTAATCTAAAATTACACTTTAGAAGACCAAGACCGTACCATCTCGAACCCCAGCTCAAAAACCTACAACGTATGCAATCACCCGCTTTTCCGAGCGGACATACATTATTTGCATTTACCAATGCTTTGATTTTCAGTGAGTTAGTGCCAAATCATAAAAGTAGCTTTTTAGAATTAGCCAACGAGTTGAGGTTTTCGAGAGAGGTTTTAGGAATCCACTACCCGAGCGATAATGAACAAGCCCGTTTGATTGCCGAGCAAATGCTTAAGTTTTGGAATACAAATCCACAATTTCAGAAAGACTTGTCAGCAGCTAAAACTGAATGGCAGGCAGAATCGGTAAAATATCTCAAAAAATGACTTCGAAGTAATCTAAATATATGTTTCACAATTTAAAATTTCGCAATACAATGAATGACGGATGCTGCGGAGGAATCGGCTGCTGCTAAGATGTAGCCCACCTCAAAAAATAAGCGTGGCACATATAAAATTGTACCACGCTTTCATTTCTTAACCTTCGGTCGAAATTAAATTATCGCTCCGCCATCAACCGAGAACATCTGCCCCGTAGTGTAACTCGAAGCATCCGAAGCCAAATACAATGCAATCGGCGAAATCTCCTCAACCTCACCCATCCGAGCAATCGGAAGACGTTTTGTAAAGTGGCTTAGTGTTTTTTCGTCTTCCCACAATGCTTGGCTAAATTTTGTCTTAATCAAACCCGGACAAATCGCATTGACTCTGATACCATCTTGCCCCCACTCTTTTGCCAAAACTTTGGTTAGCATGTTCAAAGAAGCCTTACTGACACTGTAAATTCCGAGTCCGGGGTCGGGGGTATGCCCTGCAATACTGCTAATATTGATGATGCTTCCGCCGCCACGTTGCTTCATTATCGGGTGAACATACTTCGACAATTCAAAGGGAGCTTTGACATTCACCTGCATAATTTTATCAAAAGCACTCTCGGGGCAATCCAACGACGGCCCATAAACAGGGTTTGTGGCAGCGTTATTGACCAAAATATCGACCCCACCAAAGCGTTCTACTGTTTTATCAATCAGGTTTTTGAGTTGCTCCAACTCGCCTGCATGAGCCGCAATTCCGACAACCTCTGCACCTGTTTCGGCCGAGATTTCGGCGGCTAATTGGTCTAAATCGGCTTGTTTACGGCTACTAATCACGACTTTTGCTCCGTATTCGGCAAAAATCCGAGCGATTGCCTCACCGATTCCCTTGCTGGCTCCCGTGATAACCGCTACTTTATTCTTTATATCGAATTGATTTTTCATTTTATTTTGAAAATATAATATATTCAGAATTTATATTTTTATTAGATAATTAAATTATTAAAATATACAATTTATTTAATCAATACAATATGTCAAATATAATTAATATTAACAATATTTTTTATTTATTCAGAATTTATAACTGATTCAATTATTGAGAGATTAAGCCACCGTCAAGAACCATGCACTGACCTGTCATGTAAGAAGATTCGTCTGAAGCCAAATAAAGAATTGCCGTTGCGATTTCTTCGGGTTTACCAAAACGTTTCATTGGGGTCGCATTTTGAAGAGCTTCGAGATAGGCATCATCCACCTCCGAGCCTTCGAGCATCGGGGTTACCGTAAAGCCGGGGCAAACGGCATTCACTCGGATTCCGTGCTTGGCAAATTCGATTCCAGTAGTTTTGGTCATGCCCATCACAGCGTGTTTTGAACACAATATGCGATATGACCGCTCATGCCGACATGCCCCGCAACCGATGCAATATTGACGATATTTCCACTCTTTTTCTCCATAAAATGCTTTAGAGCCACTTGCATACAATACCAAAGCCCTTTTACATTTACGTCAATTACTTTATCGAATGCCTCCATCGGGTATTTATCGGTTCGCATACGAGGGCCAAGAACACCTGCCGAATTGACGATGACATCGACACTGCCCATTCGGAGTAAAGTCTGCTCAAACATTCGCTCAACATCATCAAAATCAGTAACATTTACCCTTATAAAAGAGGCTTCGCCACCCGATTTTTCGATTTCTTCGACCAAATCATCGCCCATTTTTTCGGATAAATCGGCAATCATGACTTTGGCACCTTCTTTGGCAAACTGAATGGCAGCGGCTTTGCCGATACCCGAGTTTCCACCCGTAATTACTACAACTTTGTCTTTAAAACGCATATTATTCGGTCGGATTGATTGTTTATAGATGAATGATTGAAGTATGTTTTTATGAAGTTTTTTAGATTACAAATCCGAACCAGCAGAAATCATTTTATTCTGGTCCAAGTTTCGCTTTGTCCCAGCATAGGTACTCCGATATAACCCGTTATAACGATTTTGTTATTGTCTTTCATCGTTATTTTTAGGCTGTAAGTTTTACCACGTTTGGGGTCATAGACATCGCCATCATCCCAAATCTTTTTATCGGCAATGTATTTTAAGTTTTTAATAACGACCAAACCTACAATCGGCTGGTTTCGCTTACTTTTATCAGGATTCTCGGTATCGGTGTATGGTTTACCCGTTTTAGGGTCGGCGGGTTCTACAAGTTCGGTAATTTTAGCAAAATAAGCATTGCCTTGTTTGTAGATTTCAACTTTCCCGTCTTTGTCTTGTGGTAGCCACAGACCCAGAATCGCATCGGCTTTTTGAGCAAAAACCGATGTAGAAGTCATGAAGATTATGAAGAGGATTACTTTTTTCATTTCTGACAGAAGTATATAATTTCGCCTTCGGGCAATGCGTAACGTTTTACTAAGTTTTTATCCATTTTCAAGACAAAATCATCCTCTATGACCTTAAAACCGCCTTTTTCGAGTTCTCGGCCATAGTCTTGTCCAAACAGACGAAGGTGGTCGTTTTGCCAAAAAACACGCTCACGCTCGGCAGGGTCGGTGATGGTTGGGTCTTCAAAAGTATGTTCTTTGGTCCAATCTTGCGGAGATTGGATAATCGCCCAGCCACCCGGTTTCAAGACACGGTGCAGCTCGCTCATGGCTTTGATATAGTCATCAACGTGTTCCATCACATGATTACAGAACGCCACATCAAAAGTATTGGCTTCAAACGGAATCTGATGAATATCCATCTTGACTTTGGCCAATGGCGATTCGATATCCGCAGTGATGTATTCGAGGTTTTTCATCGCCTCAAAACGGTCGATGAAACAATATTCGGGAGCCACGTGCAATACTTTGAGCTTGTCGGCCGTATAAAAATTGGTTTTCTCTCTTAGGTAAAGAGCCATCAATCGGTGGCGTTCGAGAGCCAAACAATTGGGGCAGAGTGCATTTTCTCTCGGAGTAAGGCGTCCGTAAGGAAGAAATTTCTTAAATTTGCTCTCGCAAACCGTACATTCAACGGTATTGCCACGCATAAAAAAAGCATAGACTTTTAGCGGAATATGACTGAATAATTGGAGGTATTTTCGAGGAACGAATCTGAGTAAAAGACTTATGATTGATTTCATGTAATATTTTGGTGGGATTTGAAAAGTAAAATTACTTTCTCAATCCTCTTATTAATTTGAATTTTACACAAAATTAGATAAAATTGTCTTGAATAATATAACAACACTAATATAAATATGGAAGTTAGACCGCAAAAACCACCCGGAAAAAGATTATTAAAAAATATGTCGTTGCGAACCAAATGGCTGATTTGCTCTATTGGTGGATTACTCCTTATGGGATACGGTTTGTGCGTTTTTAGCGAGGCTGGCAATCTTAAACATTCGGGGGCCGATACGATGAAGTGGGTCTTACTCGGAACTTACAGTTTGGTAGTTTTCAATGCTGGTGTATCGGTTTTTGGGCAGGCTATTATTTTTAAGATGATGCTCGAAAACCGAAAATTTGTCAAAAAAATGCTCAAAGAGCGTGATAAAAAGACATTTAAGAAACTTAAAAATACACCTCCATCGCCCAAAATATAAAATAAAAGGTGTCGGAATACTGTATTCCGACACCTTTTAAATGACTTTCTACAAAAAATTAAGCGAATTGAGCTTTTAATTCTTCAACCGAAACTTTCTTGATAGTTGGTTTCAAAGTCAAACGCTTCACAGCTGCAACTTTGTTATTAGCTACTGCTTTATTTCTGCGGTCTTTACGTTTTAATCTTGTTACGCTCATGTCCTTGATATAAATTAGTGAACGAGTGAATGGCGAATTAGCGATATATTTACACCACTTCACTATTCAATTATTCTGATTTTCAAAATTGGAGTGCAAAGTTAAGTTTTTAGTTTAATAAATTCAATCTTTCGATGTAATTTTGTCAGAAATTTTTAAATAATATTTTATTGGCGAATCCAATAGACTTTTTCTATTCGCCAATTAACGATTGATAATTAGATAATGAGCAAACCGAGCTTAGTCAGAGGCACAAGAGATTTTGGACCAGCAGTGATGGTCAAACGAAATTATATTTTTGATACCATAAAACGTACTTTTCAGAAATTCGGCTTTCAGCCTATCGAAACCCCAACGATGGAGAATCTTTCGGTTTTGATGGGTAAATACGGCGATGAGGGCGACCAACTCCTCTTTAAAGTACTGAATTCGGGGAATTTCTCGGAGAAAGTTACTCCAAACGATTTAGAAGATAGCTACAAAAAATTGACTCACAAAATCTCTGAAAAGGGTCTTAGATATGACCTAACCGTGCCTTTTGCTCGTTATGTGGTGATGAACCGCAGCGATTTGG
>JALOLV010000413.1 GCA_025455785.1 Spirosomataceae bacterium
ACGGGCGATACATTGTATTACGATGGTAACGTCCGATTTGCGAAAGTGCTGGGTAAAGTCGTAACGCTCAAAGACAAAAAAGTTACGCTTAAAACCAAACGAGTTGAGTACGATATGGCTCGAAGCAATGCCTATTATCCTGTTTTGGGAGAGATTACAGACGAAGATAAAACCCTCACCAGCAATCGAGGATTTTATAATACTAAGCTCAAAATATTCAATTACAAAGAAAATGTTGTCATAAAACACCCAAAATATACCATCAAAACCGATAGTCTGGAGTACAACGCCAATAGCAAATTGGCAACGTTTAAAACCATCACAAGGATTGAAGGCAAAGACAACGAGATGATTGTGGCAAATAGTGGGACTTACAATACCCAAACCCAGCAATCCAATTTTAAAGGGCGTTCGAGTGTCATAAATAACGATTACACGCTGGTAGGTGATACTCTAAACTTTGATAATCAGACCGAATCTGGCATAGCAAAAGGTAATGTAGAATTTATTTCGTATAAAGATAAGGTTATCTTAAATGGTGATAGGATGATTCGTGATGGTGCTGTTGGTTATACACAAGTAATTGGCAATGCTTTGATGCGGAATTTTCAAGAAAAAGATACACTTTTTGTGCGTGCCGAGCAGTTTCATGCCTACGAAGATGTTGATTCGACCCAAAAAGTAAAAACTGATACGGTCAAAAAAGAGCGTAAAATGAAAAAACTCATTGCCGATGGCAAGGTTAAAGTTTTCAGGTTTGATATGCAAAGCCTTTGTGATTCATTGTATTATAATCTCAAAGACTCTTCGATTTATTTCTACAAATCACCGATTTTGTGGACAAAAAATAACCAATTAGAGGCAGATTCTATCTGGCTAACGATGAAGAATAATAAAATCGACCGAATGTATCTACGAGTAAAAAGTTTTGTGGTTTCGCAGGATACCTCAATGAATTTTAACCAAATAAAAGGACGAAAAATTACGGCAGTTTTTAACCAATCTACGAGCCTCGAAAACGTGATAGTAGAAGGCAACGGCGAGAGTGTTTATTACGCACTCGATGATAAAAATCGTTTGATTGGAGTCAATAGGGTGGATTGCGGAAAAATGAATCTGAAATTTGTCGAAAATAAGGTTAATAGAATTGCATTTGTAGGTAAACCAGATGCCCGATTGGTACCTCCAAAAGAGATTACAAACGAAGAAGTGAAACTGGATAGTTTTGAATGGAAAATTGACAAAAAACCAACAAAAGAAGAAGTAGTTGGCTCGAAAATTGCTTTAAAAAAAGAACAAAAACAGGCTTCTTCAAAATAGTTTTTGTTATTACACAACCAAAACGCTGCGTTTAACGTATGTATAAGCAGAATCAATAAAGATTTATGGGGTTAAATGCAACCTTTTAATAAAAAAAATAGTCTTATTGATAAAATTAAGTAAAAAATTACCAAAGTTTGTTAATTTTGCGATATTCAGTAAGTATATACGTGCAAGATAGACTAAAAATGATTGAAATTAATTATGATAAGAAATATACAAATATATTTGTTTGTCGGACTACTGATGATTTCTATCGGTGCATTTGCCCAAATAGAGAAGGGCAAATCTCGATTGGATATTGGTAAGACTCCAACAGCAAAATCGAATTCGGCCCAACCGATTCAGCGGTATCAGTTCTCAAAGAACTTACCTGCATCGGCTGTGAAATTAGATAAGCCCGCGGTTGTAAATCAATATTTTCGGAATGCTTTGCTTGGGACACCTATAAAAACCGTAAATTCTACCAAGAAAACGAACAACGAGGCAGCCGTAGTATCGGTATCACAAGAAAAAAGTGTAGCATCTACTGAGATTCCGAATCACGATAAATTGTATTTGAGCGATAAATTGACAGTATCGAATATTTATCCAAACCCCGCTAACGAAGCCGCTTGGATTGATTACTCTATTTCGGGAAACGTTAATTCGGCGAGTTTATCATTCTACAATTTATTAGGCTCCGAAATCGCATCTTTCGATTTAGATAAATCAGAACGCAAATTGAGAGTCTCGACGGCCAATTGGGAGTCGGGCGTTTATTTTTACCAACTTAATGTCGATGGTAAAAAATTAGTAACAAAGAAGCTTTTGGTTAGACATAACTAAGCCATAGGATTGATTATTTCAGAAATAGGCATCAGTTTATATAAAAAATAATATTTATGCTACTCATTTCGTTCTGAAAGAGTAGCATTTTTATTATCTTTGCACCCATGTTTTCAAAAAAGGTACATATTGGATTGTTTTTAGTCGGCATTTTATTGCTTTCGGCGTGTTCGAGTAAGTTTATGAAACTTCAAAAAAACGGTACAACCGAAGATAAGTACAAAGCCGCAATGGAGTATTACAAAAAAGCAGATTACTACCGTTCGGGTCTGCTCTTTGAAGAAATTATACCTTTATTGAAGGGCGTAGATTCTACCGCCGAATACGCTCAGTTTTATAATGCGTACTGTCAATATTACCAAAGACAATACCAAATGAGTTCGTATTTGTTTAAGACGTTTTACTCAACCTACGCAAACAGTCCATTGGCAGACGAAGCGTTTTATATGTCGGCTTATTCGATGTACAAAGATGCTCCTAATTATAACCTTGACCAAACCAGTACTTTGACGGCAATTGATGCTTTACAGACGTATATCAACACGTTTCCTGAGAGTAAATATGCCGAAGAATGTAATAAAGATTTGAAGGATTTACGGCATAGGTTAGAGCAGAAAGCCTACGAGAAAGCTAAATTGTACTATAAAACGAGAACCGTTACGATAATGAATTTGAAGGCGGCGGTTGTAACGATTCAGAATTTTGAAAGAGATTTTCCGGATTCGGAGTTTATTGAAGAATTGGCTTATTTAAAAGTACAAGCTCAGTACGAATTGGCTCAGGTTTCGTTTGAAGATAAACAAAAAGAGCGTTACGGAGATGTTTTGAAATTCTACGAGAAATTTGTCGATGTTTTTCCGAAAAGTAAGTATTTGAAGCAAGCCGAAAAATCTTATGATGGAGCTAATAAAGCACTCGAAAAAATAGCGAAGGCCGAATTAGAAGCAAA
>JALOLV010000414.1 GCA_025455785.1 Spirosomataceae bacterium
TTCTGAGAACGTCAACCACACCTACGAAGTCAAGAAGACTTCGCAGAGCGGAGGTAGCAAAGTTATGGAACATTCCGCCTAACGGGGGATTTTTCTATTTTTTTTCATTAATTACATGGTTTTGAAATATCAAATCATTAACGCTAAATTGAAAGTATGGGTGCCCATTTTTGACCCCATAAAATTGAACAAAATATGTTTTGTATTTTGAAGTGTCTTTATGATTAACTTTTACATAAGCGTCCGCTAAAATTTTAAATGATACTTTTTTTAAACTATCAATATTATCAATACCACTTCTAACACCACTAATTACAAAACCATAAGAATTACTACCATCATTTATATCATATTTTGGTTCTCTTCGAATGTTCTTACAATTACAGACCTTTATTAGTGAATCTATAAAATTTTTTTCATCTTCTGAGTATTTTTTTTTGGGGGGTGAAAATAAAAACAATGCAAGTATAAAACCATATCTATACAGAAAAGCAATTAAGATAGCTAAAATAGTTAAAAAAATAATGAGCTTTTTCATGGTTTAAAATATGTATTTGAAGTAAATGGTACTTTCCTGTAAAGTACCCTGCTCTGCGAAGTGTTCACTTCGTAGGTGTGAAAGTTGTTCTCCGAACAACCACTCCAAGTGACCATTACTTTTGACTTACAAACCACTTATTTACACCAAAGGACGTTCTGAGAACGTCAACCACACCTACTAAGTCAAGAAGACTTCGCAGAGTTGGGTACTGTATGGGGACGGAATTTATTAACTTTGGTACTTGATAATAACGGGTTTGGTCGCATTGCAAATGCTTATAACTCTTTGAGTCCAGCATCACAGATGCGGACTAACGGGATAAATTATTATTTTTCTCTAAAAACGATACTCCTTAACTTTTCCTCGTGTTACCTGCACATAGTAGGATATTGAAGTCAAATTCAGAATATAATTGCCTTCATTTAAGTTATCAATAGTAACAGAGGATGTATTTGGAGGGATGGTACCCCTTACAAGAGGTTGAGGGAAAAAATTAGGGGATATAGCTGCTTCACCTGGATATAGTTCATATTTCTGCCCAAAAAAATTGTCACGTACTGTAATTTTTATTGAACCGGTTGGTTCAATTTCTTCCTTACAAGAGGTAGAAATAAAGGTAACAAATAAAATAAAAAGTATTAGTTTTAGCTTTTGCATAATTGTTTCATAATTTATTAAAAAACTAAAACTTTGACTAAACGGTTGTGTCATTATTGAGAGTATCAATAATGACAACTCGCTTTGCGAAGTGTTCACTTCGTAGGTGTGAAAGTTGTTCTCCGAACAACCACTCCAAGCGACCATTACTTTTGACTTACAAACCACTTATTTACACCAAAGGCTACGACTGATTGAACAATCAGCCGAACCTCACAACTTCATTCGCCAACTCTCAGCCTAACGGGGGTGTTCACTTCGTAGGTGTGAAAGTTGTTCTCCGAACAACCACTCCAAGCGACCATTACTTTTGACTTACAAACTACTTATTTACACCAAAGGACGTTCTAAGAACGTCAACCACACCTACGAAGTCAAGAAGACTTCGCAGAGCGGGGAAGTCAAAGCCCAGTTTGCGAAATAATGGCATAGAAAAGCAATAATTAAATTTAAAAAGAATAAAATATTAAATATGGAAAATATACTTAGATTTGTTCCAATTATAAATAATGACGAGCTTAGAGAAACAAGTAAAAAATCAGACAATATGAAAAATAATAACAAATTTTTTATTTGGATTTTTTTATAAAAAATCCAAATAAAAATATAGATAATTATTGAGAAAATTATAAATAACTTTGCCATACCTAAAATACTTTGAAAAATTTGAATCGAAAAATTTACTTTAAATTCAAAAATTAAATTAGATAATTCCCAATAAATTAGATATAATAAACTATAAAAGATAAAAGATAAAAATTGCCAAATAAAAAAATTAATTGGGCTTTTATAAAAAATAAATTCTTTAAATTTCATAATATATCTAATCAAGAGGTAAAATTATTTGTTTTTGGAAAGGGAGAGATGCTCCACTTAAATATTTCATTTGGGTATAAGATAAAAAGTCATTTCCTTTCATCCTGCTCTGCGAAGTGTTCACTTCGTAGGTGTGAAAGTTGTTCTCCGGACAACCACTCCAAGCGACCATTACTTTTGACTTACAAACCACTTATTTACACCAAAGGACGTTCTGAGAACGTCAAACACACCTACGAAGTCAAGAAGACTTCGCAGAGCGGGAACATAAGCCGAACTTATGGAACATTTCGCTGAATAGGAAACGATATTTGATTATAAAATATCGTTTCAATTGCTGTACCATGATGTTCAATAGTCTGAAATGGAATCATAGTGTTTCTTATAATTTAAGACTTTTTGCATATCTATGCTTATATTAGTTGATATTTTTTTTATCGAATCAACAGATATACTATTAAAGTTTGTAAGGCTATCATCAGTAGCTAATGTAAAAGAAAATACGCCATGATATTTATTTGATTTAATTAAAAAATAATCATGTCGGGCAATCACATTATTTGTTCTATACTTTGACTTATATTTTTCAATTATCCCTTTTTCATCTGAACTTAATTGAATTTCAACATTCCCAAATGCTAAAATAAATAAAGCACTTCTATATAAAATATATACTATGAAAATAGATAGTATAAAAAATAGCATTTTTTTTATAAAAAAAATCATAATATTTAATTGGGGCATGGTTTTGTTGAATCTAATAAAGCCGAACACATGAGCATAACTTATGGAACACTTCGTCGAACAGGACTTAATAAATATAATGAAATATTGTTTAATACTAAATATAAAAACGTAGTAAATATTTCAGAATAACTTTGTATTCCCCAACCTCCTCTCAAGACCAAAAAAAATAGAAACAAGGATAATGAGATTGTACCAATTAAAAATAAAACTATTCTTTTATACATAATTTTATTTTTGTTAAAAAAAACATCTATATGATTAAATAATAGATATAGCACTAAAAAGAACGGCAGAAAAAATATTGACATCATCATCCAAACAACCAAATAAATAGAGCTATTAGTTACAAAAAAACTTTTTAATATTTCTAATATTGGTATATTTAAAGTATTGTCAGTAACCATGATATAAATAACTGAACAAGTTAGATATATGAAACAATTAACAATACAATACTTTAAATAAAATAATATCAATGCTTTAAATGGAAAAAGAGGTGCCATTATTGTTATTTTATTGAAATTCAAATAAAACTACTTTTTTAATTGGATTTGTAGCACCGTTCCAAAATTTAAATTCAGTATATGAGTTGTAGTCTATGCCTAAACCTGTTGTCTTAGAAAATTCAGAAAACAATTATCTTTGAGAGATGCCTTCCAAGTTAGCTGTCTCAATCCCAACTTTTACTTTTGCCGATTGCTACCTTCTGGACATTTATGATTTCGCCCGTTTTATTGTTTACAATAAACGCGATAATGTAGCAGTTTTCTGGTTTTTTAACACTATTTGGCAGAGTTGTTTTAAATAATTTCCTGAATGTTTTGCCATCTTTTGTAGCTGCGAGCGGAATCTCCAAGCCATTCAAAATGGGTGTAATGGCATCTCTCGAAACATTGTGATGTTCGATATTTTCTATCAATGCAGGTAATTTATATGCCTCAAAACGCTGAAATTGGGCATTTCTTGCCAAGTAATTCAGCTGCGGATACCCCGTAACTTTATCTTCTACCAAATAAATTCCAAGTCCATACTTATCCGAGGTCGAAGATTTAAAGTTGAGATGACTCAGAACTTCGAGATTTTTACCATTCAAACGGCTGTCTATTGCCAAACCTACCGAAGTTTTCTCGGTTTTGAGATAATCATCCACATTGGGGGCCCAATCGTCGGTTCCGATGATGAAAGTCGTACCTACAATAGATTTTCGGCGATTAATCATTCCCGAAGGGAAAGCCGGACTACCGTACTTACTTTTTAAGGGGTTGTAAAACTTCTCGGCATCGGTCATTTCGTCATTGTAGTGTATCTCGACCCCAATAACCCGTTGGTTTTCAGAGAGTTTACGCATTGTCTCTTTGGCCATAGGGCACCATCCACACCACGTACCGGTATGTTCTTCGATTAAGATTTTACGGGTAAAATCATTTGGTATGCTCGTACTTACACTCGACAGAAAATCGTACTGGCAGCTACAATCTTCGGTCGTTGCTGTCGTTTTAAAGTTTTTAGCGTTTGCATCCGTACAACCAATTGCTGGATTCCCGCTATCTACGATTTGGGTAGTG
>JALOLV010000415.1 GCA_025455785.1 Spirosomataceae bacterium
CGCATTGCTCAGCCGCAAACACTTGGTTTTTTTGAGGAGAATTTAGAAGTTCCGAATCCACTCGAAGAAGCCAGCGGTGTAGAAATCTTAAAAAATCACCCCAATCCATTCGATGAATCTACGTACGTGATTCTGCGAAACGATAGCGGTAAAAGATACGGTGAAGCTTATCTGACCGTCCGCAAGGGCGATGGCAGTATGGTTGAGCGTCGCAGGATTGAGGTCGGGTCGGGTATCAACGAATACTTGTTCGATTATAAAAACGAAGGGCGAATCGAGGTACTTTATTGTACTTTTGAAGCCGATGGAAAAATCCTTGCAACCCGCCGAATGGTTATCCGACATTAAAAAATCTTAACAAATAAACACCTAATCACTAAAACCGAGCCTCATCTTATTTTACAAGATGGGGCTTTTTTATGCCGATTCTTCCGTAACTTTGCCGAAAATTTATTTATTCATCTACATTTAATTTTCAATGACAACAGAGCAATTGAAAGATTTAAAAGCCAGATTAGCGGCTTTAAGGGGGTATCTTTGACTACGATACTAAGAAAGAACACCTCGGAGATTTAGAAAACCAACAAGCTCAACCCGAATTTTGGAATGATTCGGAATTGGCACAAAAAGTAGTAAAAGAGATTCAGGTTCTGAAAAACTGGACTGAAGGCTACGAAAAAACCGAATCGGCGGTAAATGACCTCGAAGCCTACAATGAGTTTTTTGAAATGGGCGAAGTGACCGAAGACGAACTTGACGAAGAATACAAAAAAACTGTAAAAGTGGTCGAGGAGTTTGAGTTGAAAAAAATGCTCTCGAACGAAGAAGACCAGTTTTCGGCAATTATTGAGATTAACTCAGGTGCTGGCGGAACCGAAAGCCAAGATTGGGCGAGTATGCTCTACCGTATGTACTTGATGTGGGCTCAGAAAAACGGCTACAAAGTTACACAAATCGACTGGCAAGACGGCGACGGTGCGGGTATCAAGTCGGCTTCGATGCAGATTGACGGGCCGCTGGCGTATGGTTACTTGAAGTCAGAAAATGGGGTGCATCGTTTGGTGCGTATTTCGCCGTTTGACTCAAACGCTCGCCGACATACTTCGTTTGCATCGGTTTATGCGTATCCGTTGGTCGATGATTCGATTGATATTGAGATAAAAGATGCCGACATCGAAATCCAGACTTCACGTTCGGGTGGTGCCGGAGGTCAGAACGTAAACAAGGTAGAAACTAAAGTGCAATTGACGCACAAACCTACGGGAATTGTTATCGTTTGTCAGATTGAACGAAGCCAGCACGCCAACCGCGAACACGCAATGAACATGTTGAAATCGCGATTGTATCAATTAGAAGTCGAGAAACGCAATGCGGCTCGTGCCGATATTGAGGCCTCTAAAAAGAAAATCGAGTGGGGTTCGCAGATTCGCAACTACGTTTTTCACCCATATAAACTTGTAAAAGATGCCCGAACTGGGGTCGAAACCTCAGACGTGCAGGGAGTAATGGATGGAGAATTAGATGAGTTTATCAAAGGGTATTTGATGATGCAGTAAAAATACTCAACCCTGACAGCGACTTAAACGCCAGAAGGCAAGTTGCTGTCAGGGTTAGTTTTGCATTATAGGGTCTTGGCTTCGTTCCAGTAAATGTCCATTTCGGCAAGAGTCATGTCTTTTAGATTTTTGCCAGAGTCTTTGGCTTTTTGTTCGAGATACTGAAACCGCTTGATGAATTTCTTATTGGTTCGTTCTAAGGCAGTTTCGGGGTTTAGGTCAATAAATCGGGCATAATTGACGAGCGAAAACAGCAAATCGCCAAACTCGCCTTCGGCTTTTTCTTTGTCAATCGTCTGATTACTTTCGGCATTGTAATGCTCCTTAAATTCTTGCATTTCTTCTTCGACTTTCTCCCAAACCTGACGTTTTTCTTCCCAATCAAAACCCACGCCACGGGCTTTTTCTTGGATTCGCATCGCTTTTACCAATGCTGGCAACGACGACGGTACTCCACCCAAAACCGATTTATTTCCTTCTTTAAGTTTGATTTGCTCCCAGTTGGCTTTTACTTGTTCTTCGGTATCGGCTTTTACATCGCCGTAAATATGCGGGTGGCGGTTGATGAGTTTATCACAAATGGCATTCAATACATCAGCCACATCGAAATCGCCCGTTTCAGAAGCTATTCTCGAATAAAAAACCATGTGTAGCATTATATCACCCAGCTCTTTCTTGATTTCGTTCATATCTTTTTCAAGAATCGCATCCGATAACTCGTAGGTTTCTTCGATTGTCAAGTGGCGGAGGCTTTCCATGGTTTGCTTTTTATCCCACGGGCATTGCTCACGCAGTTCATCCATAATTGTCAGTAGGCGGTCAAAAGCAAGGAGATTCTCCATTCGTTGTGGAGGAAAAATGGTATTCGGAAGGGTATTTGACATTATTTTGATTCAAAATTTAACTCAAATTTCGTTAAAAAATCTCAATTCATAATCTGAAACGTCTCAAATTATCTTCTGAAACGACTGGCTTTCTGATTTGTAGCAACTTTGCATCATCAATCGCAACGACGCGACTGACACAAATCACGAATCAATTATGAAAAAGCTATTTTCGACCATCCTATTTTCGGTTATTCTATTGGCTTCTTATTTAGCAACTGCCGACCAAACCAAAAAAAGAACAGAGCTTGAAAAGGTGAAGATTAAATTTAAAAACAACAGTATTCTGCCACGCAAATACACTTTTGTACTGTACTGGAACGACGACGCCAGTAATAATGCTACGATAGGTGTTGTCTTGGCTCCGTATGCTACCAAAGAGATTGTTGATGTCGTAGGTACCGAACTTTTTATTGCCGATGCCACCCAAGTAAATACCGTAATGAGTGGCAAGCGGGTTTCGGGCAAACCTTTTTGGGTTTTCAAAAAAGAAGACAATGGCAAGACCATCAATCTAAGAAAAGATTAATCACAACATTCATTCAAAATCAGTATTATCACTCAAAAAATATTATGAAAAAGCTATTAAAAAGATTAATCGACCCAATTAAAATGCCGTTTTGGTGGCAAGATTT
>JALOLV010000416.1 GCA_025455785.1 Spirosomataceae bacterium
TCTTTTGTGGCTTCGACATTATCCAGAATCGCTACAAAATCATTCAAGAAAAACGTGTCCTTAATTGCCACATTAAATTCTTCGGGCATCGACCAGTCACGCTCTTCGTCTTGCACATAATTTACGTGGGCATAAATATCACGATTCCAGAATTTCTTAATATCGGGTGATGCCACATTACCCATCTTTTGATTGATTTGATAACGTGGGAACAGCACGTATTTCTTGCCGTCTTTGGTTTTGTATTCGAGTTGATAATACGTATTTTCGGCTTCGTATTCGAGCGTATCCCCCTTTTTATAATACAATTTACCGTTGATTACAAGGTCTTTGGCTGCGAGTCCTTTAAAATCACTTGCCAAAGGTTTTACATATTCTTTAGGCACATAAGTACTGATTCCACGAATATCCACAAAACGACCCCTGTAAGTCAAATCAAAACCATTGAGTTGAACAGTTCTATCCAAGAATAACTGAACATTTTCGGCGTTTGCTTTTTGGTCGTTGAATAATTGAGTCGTAGAATTGACCGAAACAATTTTTGAATATCCAGCCGAAAACAACACCCCAATTACCATCAACGCTACTCCAATGTGGGTGATTGCTCCGCCAGCTACTTTGAAATTTCCTTTCAGAATATCAAGCAAAATAGCTCCGTTTGCCATTACACCAAAAATAGCGGTTGTAAGTATGATGATGTATTTCCAAGTATTTTCTTTTGCTTCGTTGATGTCACCAAATGTAATGATTAAAGCCGAAGCCAAAAGCGTAAAAATCAATGGATTAATTAACTTTGAGAAGTTGCCTTTTTGAATTCTCTTCCACCAAAAGAATTGTGCAACACCCGTCAAAACCGTAATTATGGCAAAGAACCACATCTGAAAACTCGTGTAGTGAGCCACTTGGTCGGCAGGTAGTGCAAGGTTAAGTTTTATGCCAAATACCGCCGCTACTTTGTTATAGACTGGGAATGATGTCGTAAAAATCACCTGAAAACTCGTCAAACAGAGTGTCAGAACACCCATAAAAATCCAAAATTCACGAGTGAATGTTGTTATTTCTTTCTCATCTTTAGGTAATTCTTTCCATCGCCAAATGCACAATGCAATCGAACCTACGATGAATGTCATCAGATAAACCAATAGCTGCCCCGAAAGTCCTAAATCGGTAAATGAGTGTACCGAGGCATTGCCCAAGATTCCGCTTCGGGTCAGGAATGTCGAATAAAGAATTAAGATGAACTGAACAATCATCAAGATAATCGAATACTTCAAAGCCGAGCTACTCCGGCGAGCCAAGAGCATCGTGTGGAAACCAGCTACAAGCACCAACCACGGAACATAAACAGCGTTTTCTACGGGGTCCCAGTTCCAATATCCACCAAAGTTAAGCGTTTCATAAGCCCAGATTCCACCCATCATAATTCCGGTTCCGAGGACAACTGCCGCTACCAAAGCCCACGGAAGTGCAGGGCGAATCCACTCGGTATATTGTTTTTGCCACAAACCCGCAATCGCATACGCAAACGGAACCATCGTAAGGGCAAAACCCAGAAACAGGGTAGGGGGGTGAATCACCATCCAGTAGTTTTGTAAAAGTGGATTAAGCCCATTGCCATCTTTCGGGATAAAGTTTGGTTGCATTTTCCAGACAGGCATATTCGGCATTGATTCTTTGAGCAATAAAAATGGCGAACTACCGATTTTGAAATCAGCAAAAATGACCACACCCAAAATCATCGAAGTCAAAAATACCTGAATCGATGCAAAGACAGCCATCATTGAGTTGGTCATGCCACCTTCTTTACGCCCGTAAGAAGTAAGCGGAATCAGGCAGCCGATAATGGCGTTCCAGAACATCCAAAGCAGAAAACTACCTTCTTGGTCTTGCCAAAAGCACGAAATCGCATATCCAAACGGAAGCCCAAGCGATGAGTTATCCCAAGCGTAGTGATATTCAAAATATCGTTTGAAAATAATGGTTAATAAAGCCGAACAAATAGCAATAACCGCAACTGTATGTATGTAGAAAGCATTGCGAGCAAAGCTTTTCCATTGACTATTGCGAGTAGATTGCCAGTAGGCGTAGGTTGCAACAAGGGCCGAAACAAAGGCTACAATTATCGAGAAATGCCCAATGTCGCCAAGATATTGTCTTAACATAATCAATTAGTGAATGAGTTTTAAGCGAATTAGGAGCTACCGATAAATCTGTTTTCGGTGGTCAATCTCGAGTACAATTACGATTAGTTGATTATCAATTATTTCATAAATTACTCTATAATCTCCTATTCTAATTCTGTAAGTTTCTTGTCCTCTTAGTTTGATATACCCATTTGGTCGGGGTTATCAGAAAGAGACAATAACTCTTTTTTTTATACGTGGAATTACCTGTTTATCCAATTTTTTTAGTTGTTTAAAGGCATATTCCGAAATTACGACATTATATTTCATTTTCAATAAGAGCAAAAGCTTCTTCGATTGGAATTAATTTTCCTTGATTCTTCTTAGCTTTTTTGTACGCTTTTATATCTTCTAATTCTTCCAAATCAGCCATGATTTGCTCAAACTCTTTTACAGGCAATTGAACAAAAAGTTGTTTGCCTTTTGAATCAGTTACATAGTTCAAGTGTAATTGCATAATTCTCAAAATTTAATTCATCGAAACTTTCTTTGGTTCTTCGGCTTCGAGTTTATTATTGTATTTTGAAGGACATTTCAACAAAATTTGGTCGGCTCTAAAGCACTTGTTTTGTACGTCCATTTTGCCAACAACCACAACTTTTTCAGATTTATCTAAATCAGTTGGCTTTGGCTGATTATAAACCACTTTCGATTCAAAACCGAGCGAATCACGCATCATAAATTCAAAATGATTGGCGTCTATAGATGGCTCGTACATCATCCCAATTGGCTGATTATTAGCATCTTTTTTCAATTCGCCCACAACGTGAATCGCCTTGTTATCACCTTCTTTTGCCA
The DNA here is from genome assembly GCA_025455785.1 of Spirosomataceae bacterium. Taxonomy (GTDB): domain Bacteria; phylum Bacteroidota; class Bacteroidia; order Cytophagales; family Spirosomataceae; genus JALOLV01. Next base: position 2,982 of record JALOLV010000416.1, read on the forward strand.
TTTGTTCGGCTTCGCTAAAACTCACGTACGAACTCGCATCTCCAACAGTAAGACTGATGATGGCTCCAATCGCAACCGCAATCAC
>JALOLV010000067.1 GCA_025455785.1 Spirosomataceae bacterium
GAGCAAGCTCTCGAAATCGCCGAACATCTGATTAGTTCAGGGGCTGTTGATATTTGTGTGATTGACTCGGTGGCGGCACTTGTACCAAAAGCCGAACTCGAAGGCGAAATGGGCGATAGCAAAATGGGTTTGCAAGCACGTATGATGTCGCAGGCGATGCGTAAACTCACGGGTACTATCAATAAAACCGGCTGTTGTTGTATATTTATCAACCAGTTGCGTGATAAAATCGGGGTGATGTTCGGAAACCCAGAAACCACAACGGGTGGTAATGCCTTGAAATTCTACGCTTCAATCCGTGTTGATATACGTCGTATCGGGGCTATCAAAGACGGCGATGATATTCTCGGAAACCGCACACGTGTCAAAATCGTTAAGAACAAATTGGCTCCTCCGTTCAAAGTTGTTGAGTTCGACATCATGTATGGCGAGGGTGTATCAAAAGTAGGCGAAGTGTTGGATTTGGCGGTAGAATTAGACATCGTTAAGAAATCTGGCTCGTGGTTCTCGTTTGATGGCAATAAACTCGGACAAGGACGTGATGCCGTAAAAGATATGCTCAAAGACAATACCGAATTGATGGAAATCCTCGAAACCCGAATCAAAGAAAAAGTGTCGAAAGATGCCGACGCTTTGATGGATGGCAAACCGGGCGACCAAGACGGTGTTGTTGATACCGAACAAGAATAAACAGTAATAACGAATACTCCGAGTTTCTCGAATGACGAATGGCTTTCCATTGCGATTGAAGAGACTCGGAGTATTCGATTAATTTTGGTACTAATTAAATACAAAAGCCCCCGAGGCTACCTCAGAGGCTTCAATGTCTTTACTCTTAGTGTTTGGGAATACCTTACTCCCACTTCAAATCCGAGCCTCCGCCGCTAAACTCTTCTTCTTCGTGTTCGGAAGCCTCACGCTTGAACTGAGAGAAGTCGAAGTTTGGCATTAATTCTGACTTAATGTGGTCAACAGTTTCTTGAAGAGCCTCGAGGAATTTATCAAAGTCCTCTTTGTAAACAAACATCTTGCTCTTTTCAAAAACAAATCCGCCATCTTTTTGATAGCGGCGACTTTCGGTAATCGTCAGGTAGTAGTCATTTGAGCGAGTACTTCTGACATCAAAAAAGTACGTACGCTTACCTGCTCTTACGCGTTTTGAGTAAATTTTGTCTCTATCTTCTCTTTCCACAATCCTGATGGTTTTAGGGGTTAAACTGATTTCAAAAATAGTTTTTTGAATTGGTTGAAAAAAGTTTTTTTGAAAAATAATTATTAACGAATAGAATCCAAAAATAATATTTTTTAAATGATAATTTAGATAAAACCAATAAAAATGTTTACTTTTCTTAATTACACAGAATTTTTGATTAATCAGAGTTTTTTGTAATTATGCAACTAATTAATGTGTCAATTTGTCATATACAAATACCTAACACACTGATAATCAGCAATTTATATTTTTACAGTATTTGTTGGTACGACTATTGTTGAGAGACTTCCGCTAACCAAACAGAACTCGCCTGTGATAAAAAAACAAAAAAAATACCCCAAAAAGAACATGAATTTTAGATTAGCTTTTAGTATCTTAATTAGTGTTTTATTTTTCTCGAATGCCTATACGCAAGTATCCCTCGGCTCTGAGTCTTACGGCAAAGCATCTTACTACGCTGGAAAATTCTACGGAAACCGAACCGCCAGTGGCGAGACCCTCAGCAAAGAAGAATTTACTTGTGCCCACCGCACGCTACCATTTGGTACAATGATTGAGGTAACAAATCTATCGAACAATAAATGGTGTGTTGTCAGAGTTAATGATAGAGGGCCTTTTGCACACGACCGTGTATTGGATGTAAGCGAACCAGCCGCCCAAAAATTAGGCATGAAAGGTGCCGGTGTCGTAAAAGTCAAGTTGATGGTTGTGGGCGATAATGGCAATATTTTCATTGGTCGTCCAGAGGCATTGGTCGAAGATATATCGGATTTAGTCAAAGGCGATAGCAATAATACAACCGAGATACCGCTCAAACCTCAGCCAAAGATAATCAAACAAAAACACCCCAAATCGGTTGCTAAAAAAAGAGCCAATAGAAGGAAGAAATAGTTTCATTGTCAATCAGTAGTCATTTGATAGTCATTCAATTGCCAATACTTTACAATTGTATAAAAATGGATATAGTCGAACTGCGAGTTTATCAAGAATCTATGAAAATGGCAGAAGAAATATGGAACATCGTTATTAAATGGGATTATTTCTCAAAAGATACAATTGGCAAGCAACTTGTTCGTTCGGCAGATTCGGTTGCTGCAAATCTGAGCGAAGGTTTTGGGAGATTTCATTACAAAGAAAATATCAACTTTTGTTATTATTCCCGTGGTTCGCTGTACGAAACCAAAACTTGGCTCACAAAGGCATATAATCGTTCGCTGATTTCGGAGAATGAGTATCAAAAATTTGAAAGTTGGATAAAAGATGTAGGTATCAAACTTAATAATTACATAAGTTCGATTGGTAAATTCAAGAAGACCACAGAATGACAATTGAATGACAATTTAATATAGAGATGTTAGACTTAGTAAAAATAAGAGAATACGGCAACGTAGAGTTTCTGGCAAAACAATTGGTCGAGGGTTTTATAACAGGCTTGCACAAATCGCCATTTCATGGTTTTTCGGTCGAATTTGCCGAGCATCGCCTCTATAATACTGGCGAAAGTACCCGACATATTGATTGGAAAGTCTTTGCCAAATCCGACCGCCTGTACGTAAAACGCTACGAAGAAGAAACCAACCTTCGCTGCCATATCTTGATTGACACTTCGTCTTCGATGTATTATCCCGAAAAAACCAACGGCAAAATCACGTTCAGCACGATGGCGGCCGGGGCATTGGCTTACATGCTCCAAAAACAGCGTGACGCCGTAAGTTTGACGACCTTTTCGGATACGATTGAACTACAAACGCCCATTAAATCTACGCCATCGCATATACACAAAATATTTGTTGATTTAGAGAATCTCCTCCAAAAGCCAAAGCCAAATCGCAAAACCTCGGTGGCGGATACGCTACACGAAATCGCCGAGAAGATTCACAAACGCTCTTTGGTGGTGATATTTAGCGATATGTTCGATGACATCAACAATTCGGATAAGTTGTTTTCGGCAATGCAGCACCTTCGCCATAACCTGCACGAAGTGTTGCTGTTTCATGTAACCGACCGTGCTACCGAAGAAGATTTTAATTTTGAAGAACGCCCTTACGAGTTCATCGACCTCGAAACCAACGAGAAAGTGAAAGTTCAGCCATCGCAAGTGCGAGATTATTATCAATCGGCAATCAAGACATTCTACCATGACCTCAAACTCAAATGTGGTCAGTACAAAATAGACTTCGCCGAAGCCGATATTGCCCAAGGTTTCGACCAAATCCTCTCGGCATTTTTGGTTAAGAGAGGAAAGATGAAGTAAAAAACAATCCCCTCATAATCAACCTTTTACAGCCAATCTAAAAAAAAGATTGGCTTTTTTATTCTTCAACACTGTTTTTAGCACGGTCTTTGCCCCAAGTTTAAAAAAAATTGCTGATGACTGCGATTTATCGTGACTAAAAAATAGCTCTCGTAGTGTAAACTATTTCTTTTCGGTTCAAAAGAAAGACGGAAAATCCATCCTTGAGTCTAAAATAATTTGATGTTGATTCCCAAACACCAAAATCATGTATTTCCTAACAAAACAAACAAAAACATTAACCATAATTTTTATTATACTAACTGTATATGGCCAAAACCTCTATGCTCAAAATAGTAACGTACAAGTGATTGATGTAAAAAACATTCTCTTCAAAGAACGTCCGATGGCTCTGGCTGGCTCGGTTCATGAGATTGCATCCGATACCTCCGAAATTTTGTATTACTCCTTTGAAGAAAGTAGGGTTGTGCCATTCAATAAGAAATTTGTCAATACCGAAGACTCCAAAACTTCGGCGGTTTATGTTTGTGAAGGGAACAGTGTTGTATTAACCGCCCCCGACTACGGCGAAAACGCCACGTATTCGTGGAAAGGGCCACAAGGATTTGCATCGTATGCACAGCAAGTGATGATTGATAAAGTGACACCTTTTCAGGCAGGTTACTATAATATTACTATAAAAAAGAACGGCACAACTACCCTCGGCAAAATAAAACTGATGGTCAAAGAAAAACCAACGGCAATAGCCGAAGGCGGTATTTTTTGTTCGGGCGAACCCATCAAAATAGCAGCAGCCGATGCGGGTATTGGTGCAAAATACCGCTGGACCCAGCCACCATCAGATTTTACGGCCAATGCACAAAACGTAATTGTCGAGAATCTAATGGTTGGTCATTATCGGTATTATCTGACTGTAACCAAAGGCGGTTGCAAATCTATGGACACTGCCCATGTAGAGATTAAGCAAGTACCGCTGGCTATCACGAGTAGTGTAACCATAAAAGAAGGCGAAGCCGCTAAACTAACCGCCGCCGATGCCGGAACAGGAGCTACGTACAGCTGGAAAGGGCCGTATCTTGGTATTGTAAACGAGCAAAACCCAACAATCAAAGGTTTACCAGTCGGCAAATACATTTATATTTTGACCGTCGTGAAGAATGGTTGTCATTCGATGAATGTTACGGTCGTAGAAGTCGAGAAGAATGAGATTAATGCTTCAAATAAGAATTAGAATTTTTTGATTAATTTCGATAGTTTTGTAAAGTGGGATACGCATTGTATCCCATTTTTGCTTTTATTATGTCACGAATTTTGTTTTTCGATACCGAGACCACTGGTTTACCCCGCAACTGGAAGGCACCTCATACCGATACTCGGAATTGGCCACGAATGGTTCAATTGGCTTTTCAGCAGTACGATTTTCAAGGAAATTTATTGGTTGAAAACAATCTGATTATTAGACCCGAAGGTTACTCGATTCCACTCGATGCTACTCGGATTCACCGAATTACAACCGAACGAGCCATCAGCGAAGGCGAGGATTTAGAAGAAGCTCTACTGATTTTTGAGACATTACTCCACAACTCAACACTCTTAGTTGGGCATAATATCAGCTTTGATTTGAATATCATCGGAGCCGAATTTGTCCGAAAAAACATTAATCCACAGCAATTATTCCGCAAAAAACATTTCTGTACCATGCGAAACACCGTTCGATACGGTCAGAAATGGATGAAATTATCTGAATTACACCTGCGGTTGTTCCATGAGCCATTCGCCGAAGCCCACGATGCGGGTGTTGATGTAGCCATCACGGCCAAATGTTTTTGGGAATTGATGAATCGTGGCGTTTTGAAAATGGGATAAGTAAAAAGCACGTATGCGATACGTCCCTACGTCTATTATTTCAAAATTTTTACCGAATGTACTCCCCTATTGAGATAAAACTTAATGTCTTGTTTGGTCAATGAAGGCTTTTCGCCACGATTGACCTTCCAAAATTCGATTCCACCGAGGCGTTTACCAAAATTAAAATAATCATACACCGTAACCGCCAAGTTTTCGCCTTTGGTATCGAAAGTGATTCCCTGCGGCATAATCCCTTCAAACTCATACTCACTAAGATTATTCAGTGTACCATCTTCGGACAATTTGAGCAACGAAATCGACGATTTTTTGGTTAATTGAGGGCTATCCCACGGATAAAAAGAGTGATTCATATTAGCCACTGCAATCAGGCTACCGTCGGGACTGATGGCAAAGTTTTCGGGGTTTTCGCCTACTTTTGCTTTAGTCAGTAGGTAATGGTCGGTTGTACCTTCGAGGTTGAACCGCATGACAAATATCTCTCCCTTAGAATCGCCCGAGGCCTCACTTTTTGTTGCGTTAAGCCATTTCATATCGGCTACCAAATAGTACTTACCGTCGGGGGTAAATTGTCCACCTGCTGGAAAACTCCCCACTTTTACGGGTTTACCAACGAGTTCGGTGCGAATAATCTTCTGAGTTGGTCCATCTCGCAAGACCTTGATTAATCCAACTTCTTTGGAGTCTTCGAGTGTAAATGCCAAAAAATCACTATTCGGATGCCACGATATATCACTTACTTTTCCAGCCGGAAAAGACTGCGGTTTGTTAATGATTCGGATTGGCTTACCCGTAGCGTCTAACTCTAAAACCTGTAATTCTTTTCCGTAATCTTCGGTCGTTATTGCCAGATATTCACCACTCGGACTCACCTCGACGGCAAGAGGATTTTTGCCGGTCGGAAATTTGAACAATACTTTAGGTTGATTCAAATCGGCAATATCTATGACAGTTACGAATCCACCTGCTGGTAAATCAGCGTTTATGTCTTTCACTTCGGTAATGTTATCAGCAACTGCCCCCCTCGATTCGACAACGTACGCAAATTTACCATTGGGCGAGATGGCAAGTCCTTTTGTCCAGTTAGTCGCCGAGTTAGAAGCCAAAACACTTTTTATCTCATCATTAATCTGAAACGGAAATTTGATGACCGAACATTGGTCTCTCGCTCCTTTTTCTTTGAGCAAACGCCCATCCATACAAGCAGAAGCGGCCATATCAGCATCCGAAATTGCGACGATTCCTCTTGCATTAAAATTAATTTGCTGAGCAAAAACCGAAATATTTATTAACGCTCCGAGAAGAGTAAGGTTCTTTTTCATTAGTGGTATAGGCTATCGTAATTAGCACAATTATACATAAAAAATAAGCTTTAAACGAACAGAACATTCATTTAAAGCCTAAAACAAGTTGCAAATTTCCGAAAATCATTCGGATAATCCACCAAAAAATCTAAAAAACCTATTAACTGGTTATGATTCGGCATCATAAACCACGACTCTCTCCCACAAATGTGAGCATTTGTCAATGAATTTTTTATGGTCGGGATGCGGCTGATACGCATCTTGGTCTTCTTTGTTATCGAAGATAAATGTTATCGAAAAATTGTATGTCGAATCAATCACCTCACGATTCGTGGCTGCTGGCTTGCCAACATACGATGTCTTGATTAAGTCAATCGTGGCCAATTCGAGCAGGCCTTCGTGCAGTGCTTGTTGGTCAGCTTCACTATTTGGGTTTTTCAACCAGAAAAATACAGTGTGTACAAATCCTTTTTGAAGACTCATAATAAATGTTTTGGTTTAAGAGATAGAATATTGAATGTAGAATTATGCTAATTACTCGAATAATCCGAATTTAGAATCAAGAAATTCGGATTACCCGAATAATTCTTAATGTTATTTATTCAAACTAAAAAACTCAAAAGTACCCAACAGATAATCATTGATTGTTGAGCCATGCGTACCACCGGGCGTTAGCTTCGATTCTACGTTAGCACCACGGGCTTTCATAGCTGCTAAGGTAGTGGTTGTATTAAATCCCGGAACCAAATCGTCGGCATCGCCATAAAATAATTTGAGTGGTTTTGCTGGCTTCCAGTCGTGTACGTCATTGTCTTTGATGGCGTTTATGAGCGGAGTATCCGTTGCATTGATTACACCATTTCTGAAAGCATCTGTTACCGTTAGGTGCAAACTCGTACTTATATTGGCAAATTGTTTATTGGTCTGCACAGCCGTTGCAAAAGGCTCTTTAAAATAGCTACTCGCAGGGCGGTTTAGTTTATAGATACGGTCGTAGGTCAATAAAACCCAAATGTAGAGATTTGTACTACTCGGTGCGGCACTCGATGGCTGGCTAACCAAACGCCTAAAACTCTCGGTTTTGTTATACGCCCCAGAGCCAGCCGTTACAGCTTTTAGATTAAACTCGGTACCGGTTTCGTCTTGGATTTTTTTGAACAAAGACAGCGTTGCAAATCCGCCTTCCGAATAGCCAGTTAGGTAGAGGCTGTTGTTCCAATTAACTTTATTTTCTGCTATAAATTCTTTTACAGCTCGAATAAAATCAAGTGAGGCTGTTGCCAATCCTTCACGGTGTTCGTAGCTGTGAGGGAGATTCTTTGATTCGCCATAGCCAATATAATCGGGCATGGCAACAATATAGCCAGTTGTGGCCAAAAACGAACCGATTTGTCCTTCGCTATTTGCCCCGAAGTACGATGGTGCGTCGGCGTCGTTGATGATTGTTCCGTGTTGAAGACTCGCCAAAGGCAAAGACTCGGTTAGGCCAATCGGAACCGCCAAACCACCCGAGGCCGTGATTTCGGTACCATCAGTATTTTTGGTTTTATAAACAATTCTGTATTGCTTAACTCCCGAGCGTACAAACAAAGCAACTTGAGCCCCTAATGTCCCCAACGACCTAACAACCTCGTCTTTGGTAGCGAACTCTCTGACGAGCGTGCTGCTCACTAAGTATTTATTCTTTGGGGCGGTTTCGCCACCGTCTTTACAGCCATTGAGTACAAAAACAAACAGTACAAAGGCATAAATTACTCTCTTGTAGGTTTTCATCATCCGAATAAACGATTTTATAATCTTGATAACACAAAAACGATTAAAACCGTTTGGATATTCTCAACCCACGATTAAAATCGTGGGCTAAATGTAAAAAATCTGAAATTCTGAATTTTACTCTTCTTTTTTGGTTTTTGTATTTTGCTTGATAGCCGCCTGAATAAAATCCCACATTTCGTTCGGAATGATATTTAAGTGATTGAATTCGCCTGCCCCGTTTATCCATTCGCCACCATCAATTGTTACGACCTCGCCATTGACATAAGACGAGAAATCCGACATCAGATACGCCGCCAAATTGGCCAATTCTTGATGCTCACCGACACGTTTGAGCGGAACATTGCCATGAGCCGAAAACCTATCACGCAAATGTTCAGGAAAAGCATCTATCGGGAATAATCTATCCCAAGCACCTTTGGTGGGGAATGGTCCCGGTGCGATGGCATTGAATCGGATTCCGTACTTGGCCCATTCTACTGCCAACGAGCGGGTCATTGCCAAAACCCCCGATTTTGCCATTGCCGAAGGCACAACAAATGCCGAGCCTGTCCAAGCGTAGGTCGTTACGATGCTCAATACCGTAGCTTTTTGTTGTTGTTCAATCCAATGCTTACCAAAAGCCAAAGTCGTGTAGTAGGTTCCCTTCAATACAATATCAACCACGGTGTCGATGGCACGGTGCGAGAGGCGTTCGGTTGGCGATATGAAATTACCTGCGGCATTGTTCAATAATCCATGAACACCACCAAACTCAGCAATTGTCTTGTCTTTCATGGCTTCTATGGCTCCATAATCACGCACATCACAAGCTATCGGCAATACTTTTCCGCCAGTTGTGGTTTCGAGTTCGTGAGCGGTTTCTTCTAAAACCTGCATTTTTCGGCTCGTGATTACGACTTTTGCTCCGAGTTCGAGAAAATACTTACTCATTGATTTGCCGAGGCCTGTGCCACCACCAGTTACCACGATTACTTTGCCTTCTAAAGCTCCATCACGAAGCATGGGTTGATTATACATATCTTTATTGGTTTATAGTTTTTGTTGAATAAAGCAAATATAGCAAAAGTTTCGGGATTGGGGGTTTTAGGATTCTTGTAAAACAATGAGCTACCCAAAAAATAGCCACTGGCTATTGCTAACCAGTGGCTTCTTTATCCGCTCGCCTCTACCAAAACTATTTCTTAAACGCCTTTTCCTGCTACTAATTTTACATCAACCGTAAAATTATCGTAGATGAAGTTATCTCCTAAATCTGAGAACAATGACTTAGATTTGAATTTGATACCAAATTTGGTACGGTCAACTTCAAATTTAGCATTTGCCGATACTTTACCTGCTTTGTCGATTGCAACAGTTGCAGGAAAAGTGATTGACTGCTTGATACCTTTGATTGTCAAATCGCCAGTGATGTCATACGAGGTCGCACTCTTTGCTACGGCTTTAGTGATTTTGAATGTAGAAGTTGGGAATTTCTCAGAACCAAAGAAATCTTCTGATTTCAAGTGTCCTACCAATTTACCGTTGTACTCACCTTGCAAATCGGCACAAGTGATAGAGGTCATATCAATCGTAAATTCGCCACCGGTCAATTTTGTACCATCTACTACCAAACTACCACTCTGAATCTGGATTGCACCGTTATGCTCGCCCGAGAATTTTTTACCCAACCAGCCAAAAGAACTCGCTTTGGTATCCACTTTGTAAGCAACTGCCTTCTTGGTTGTTTTACCACCATCATTTGCTACAGCTACAAAAGCTGCCAACATTACTACTACAAATAATTTAATTGCTTTCATCTTGTTTTTAAAATTGAATTGTTAAAATTTAAAATATTTATTCTATCGGTTATATATTTTATTTTTAGAGAGACCTTAAATTGAGGTTATTTACCTCTATATTTAAGCCTACTTTTCTCTTAGTTTATCGAGTAGGTTACTCAGTGTCTCGGCTTCGGTTTCGGTCAATTTGTTGAATCCAACCTCCCAATCTCGCTGTAGTTTGTCGATTTCGGTCAGAATCTTCAACCCTTTCTCGGTAATAGAAACGTCGCAGGCACGGCGGTCGGTTGCTCGTTGGTTTCGCTCAACTAAGCCTTTCAACAACAATTTATCGACCAATCTCGAAGCATTTGACATTTTATCAAGCATACGCTCAATGATTTCGTTTACCGTAATCGGATTAGGATATTGACCTCGAAGAATCCGCAAAACATTGTACTGTTGGCTCGATAAACCGTACTTTTTCAGAAAACCCGCCTGCTCGGTCGTAAGCCAATTACTCGTAAAAAGGATATTTACGGTAACTTTCTCGATTGGGCTTCTGAAAGGCTTGGTCTGTTTAATGTCGTCAATTATTGACATTGAGTTAATTTATCAAGTAATAAAATATATGTTTATACATATAATACAAAAACTGTTAATTTATTGTTCCAAAAAAATGATTTTTTTTCAAAAATTTGTTTCGCAGAAGACCTTAAACTCTGTAAGACATTCATAATCAAGCATATAAAGTCTTTTCAGAATAATTATGAAGGATTCTAAAAGCTGCTCCGCAAAAAACCACACTCGGCGATTAACGCTCCAATCTCATCAAGCAAATCAATGTAAACAAACCCAGAAATTTATTCAATACTTGATTTTAAGACAGGCTTGATTTGGATAGTTTATAAATGAAGGATAATTTGCAGGTTCATCCAAAGACACATCAATGAAACTATCGAAACCACTGATTTTGGCTTCTAACTCTCCACGTCGCAAAGAAATAATGAGCAATGCGGGGTTTGAATTTACGGTAAAAGTAAAACCCACTGATGAACATTTTTCGGATACAATGGCGGTTGAAGAGGTCCCGATTTATTTAGCAAAAACCAAAGCCGAATGTTTTATTGATGAGATTGACAACGAGATAATTCTTTGTGCCGATACGGTGGTAATCATC
>JALOLV010000417.1 GCA_025455785.1 Spirosomataceae bacterium
TGTTTTGGGCAGTCGCACTGGTTTTTGCCTTTGAATAATCCCCAGAGAAATCCTTTTTTCTTGCGATAACGACCATTTTTGTTGCGTTTTCCTCCACCAAAATTTTTGTTAGATTGTGCAATAGAATGGGCTTCTGTTTGAGTAAAAGGCTGATTTACAGATGCTTCTGATAATTCGGGCAAGAGTAAAAATGCCGCAAAAATCGAAACAATAACTCGTTTTTTCATATACTGTTGATTAATGACAATCCGAAAAGAGATTACCCTTATTTAACGATAAAAAATATTTTTTGTTGTGAATAGTTTCAACGGCAAATTTAAGAATTTCAAAATTTATAAACCAATTCCGCAATTTAGGTTTTTTAGTATCTTTACTTCTTAATCTATTCAATACCAACTAATTATCCTTCTTCTTGAAAAAAAATAAGAGAAAATATTTACTATTTTTTGCCTTGTGGCTCATTGGATTTTGGACAATTGCACAAAAAGAAATTGTGTTGTCCGAATCTGAAAATGAGGTAGAATTAAGCCAGCAAGAAGATGTAAAGATTCTATCATTTATAGATTCTCCAATGAGTTCTTTTGATGTAAAAGATTTAAGAAATAATGATTTTCAAGAACGATTCATCCCAAACCAGAATAACCTAAACTTTGGCTACACATCTTCAACAGCTTGGGTAAAATTTGATTTGAAGAATGAGTCTGGTAAAGACTGGCTACTCGAATTAGACAATCCGAGTATTGATAATATAGAATTGTACTTGGTTGATAATCAAATGGTTATGTCGATATTTGTGGCGGGAGATAGACATCCGATAGAATCGTATATAATCAAAGACCGTAACCCGATTTTTCCGTTAAAACTCTCAAAAGACAAAGTTTATACTGTTTATCTTAAAGGTAATTCTACCGAAGAATTGAATTTTAAACTCCGATTTTGGGATTCCAATTCGCTGTATCCATACCTTGCAAACCGAAATTTACTCTGGGGAATTTTCTTTGGCTTTATCCTCGTAATTTCGTTTTATAATTTCTTTCTGTGGCTTACTATCCGAGACCTAACCTACCTTTATTATATCATTTATGTGCTTTCGTTTGGTTTTTTTCAGTTCAGTCTTTATGGTTTTGGGTTTCAGTATGGGTGGGGGAGTGGTATATTCAATGAAAAAGCCCACGTACTATTCTTAGGTTTATCGGTTACGTTTTTGGCTATTTTTTCTCTTCATTTCCTTGATTTATTCAAGACGTTCCCCAATAGCCGCCGATTTTTCAATATTTTGGGATTAATCTGGTTTACGGTATATATTTTTATGGTTATTACCTTTAGCCATCAGACAAGGCTTTTGTTGCTTATAATGAGTATAGTTGGGGTAGTTTTTCAGTATTATTTTTCGATAAAATTATGGTTAAAAGGTAATAAAAGTGTTCGGTATTATCTTTTGGCAACGTTAGCTTTTTCGATTGCGTGCGTGATTATCATACTCAAAAACTTTGTTGATATTTTTTCAGGCGATTATTATCTAAAACTCGGCTCAATGATTGAAATGGTATTGTTTTCGGTGGCTTTGGGCGATAAATATCGACAAATTGAGCTGGACAGAATCAGACAACAACGAATCAGAGATGAAATTTCGGCAAATCTTCACGATGACTTGGCCGCATCGTTGAGTAGCCTAACGATGTTTTCAGAATTGAATCGTAGAAAAGCTATGAAAATTTCAGCCGAATACACTGAAATTTTTAAGAATTTCAGCGAGAAAAGCCGTGAAATACTCAATATGGTTCGAGAAAATGTTTGGGAGATGAATCCTCGAAACGATGTTTCGGACGAATGGCTCGACCGAATGGTAAAGTTTGTAAAAGAGATTTTGGAAACTAAGCAAATTGATTTGGATTTGAAGATAGATGAGGAAATTCAAAGCACCATCATTCCGATTGACCAACGCCGAGATTTATTTCTTTTCTTCAAAGAATGTATCAATAATGCCGCAAAGTATTCAGAAGCAAGCCTTGTGAAAATACAATTATTGAAACACAAAAACAATCTGGATTTGAGTATCGAAGATAATGGTAAAGGATTTGAAATCAATGGGTTATATGACGGAAATGGTATGGTTAATTTGAGAAACCGTGCTGAAAAACTCAATGGAAAGTACAAGATTGAGTCTCGAATTGGGGAAGGAACAAAAATTAGTCTTACATTCAAGATTGCTACTAACATTAGTAGTTGACTAACAACGTATTTAGAAGGATTTTTGAGGAGATTTTATTGAGAAGTTGTCAAACATTACACAAGCAATTTTATTAGAATAATATAATTTTACCAACCACAAAATTTATTGGAAATGATTCGAGTTGCCATTTTTGAAGACCAAAGCTACATTCGTGAGTTTTTGAGCGAGATTGTTCGAAGCAGCGAAGAATTATATTTTGTAGGGGCATTTCCCAACGCCAATGCCGTAGAGAGTATCATCAAGAAACATAAAATTGATGTTGTACTGATGGACATTCAGATGCCCGGCATTTCGGGAATCGAGGCCGTGAGGCTCATAAAAAATACAAAACCAGAAATACAAGTGCTTATCCAGACTGTGTTTGAAGATAATTCTCGTATTTTTTCGGCCATTTGTGCAGGTGCAAGTGGCTACATCTTGAAAGATTCGAGTCCCGAAAAATACATTGATTCAATCATCGAAGTATATCAAGGTGGCTCACCCATGACCCCCGCTATTGCCCGTAAAGTGCTTACCATGTTTAGCCAAAATAACCCAATTCAGAAAGAATACCAAGACTTAACTACAACCGAGCATAAGGTTTTGGAATGCTTGGTGAAGGGTTTAAGCTATAAACTTATTGCAGCCGAATGCCAGGTTTCGTTTAGCACGGTCAATTTTCATTTAAAAAATATCTACAAAAAACTGCATGTCAATTCGGCCACCGAGGCCATAGGTAAAGCTCTGAGGGAGCATTTGGTTTAACCTATTAGTATTAGTAGTACCGCCCAATCATTTCGTGGTATAGTTTTGTAGTCCAAATTCAAAACATAGAACCATGAAAAAAAC
>JALOLV010000418.1 GCA_025455785.1 Spirosomataceae bacterium
CTCAATGGCTTGTTTATCAAGAACGATTGCTCTCGGATGAGTGTATCGAATAAATCTCTGATGCTGTAATATCTTTGGAATGCCCTCACGTAGCTATTTGAGAGGTACGAAAACAAGACCAATATGACGATAGAAATAACAATAAAATAATTTTTGTAGGGCAGAATCGTCCGTGGTTTGGCCGTAAGTTTTGATTCTGACAGCTGAATTGGCTTTTGGTTTAGTTGTTTTTGGTGTCCAATCAATAATTGTTTATCGCCAATATCTTTTGAGCCATAAAGCGTTATATAAATAGTAGGTTTGTTGTAGATTCTGTAAAGACTATCAATATTCATCACGAGCCATTTGCCTTTTGCAATTTTCTGGCGAAGCGAGCCATTGATAAACAAGAAATTATCATCGGTTTTAGAATTTATTAATAACGAATAATTACGATTGCTCTCAATATCTAAGAAAACCGTGTGTGCTGGATAATTGAGGTGTTGCTCAAAAATATACGGAACGTACAGCTTCAAGCGGTCATCATAGACTTGCCAATCATCTCTAAAGTCGTGGACCTGATAATAGTTGTTGTTCGGGCCAGTTTCTGCTGCAAAAACCGCCTGAAAACAAAAAAAGAATATGAATAAGAGTTTTTTCAAATCAATTTTAGGAGATTTGGGTAATTTTTGTGCAAAATTAGTAAAATAACTTAACTATTCCATCATCTAAACTTTCCTTTCGAGGTCAGAAATTTAATGATTACGATAGATTCCTTGGTCGAAAAAATATATTCGGAGCAATCTCGGGGCGAAAAACATTTTCCAGAGGGTGTTTTTAAATCCTATCGGTTCAATCCTTATCTGTGCTATAAACGAGATGATACCAACGTATCGCTTACTTCGATGGTGATTTTTATTTTGCAGGAGTTTCGGGATAAACTATCGGATAAAAGCAAAGGATTAGCCGATGAAATGATTACTCGAACCCAAGCGGTCTATCCGCTATTTAAACATCGAAAAGGTTTAGATACGTACAATTTTTTTTTGACCAATTCGCCAAGTCATCTACCCCATAGCTATATTCTGAAACACCTCGAAGTTTTCAAACTCGCCGATGATATTGACGATACGGCAATGGTTTATTTGACATCGCCAGTTGATTCGGTCAAAAACCAATGGCTCAAGCAAAAAGTTTTGCAACATGCAAATACCATCAAAGGCTTGAATTTCAGTACTTTACCCCAATACCGAAACAAAAAAATCTATTCTTCGTGGTTTGGCGAAAGCATGCCCATCGATTTTGATATTTGTGCGTTGGCCAATTTTATGATTTGGGTAATAAAAAGTGGTTTACCTCTTAATGAATTTGACCGAGAGACAATTGCTTTTTTCGATTCGGCGATTCGGAGTGGTGAGTATCGGACTCAACCTTTTTGGCTTGCACCGTATTACTACAAAACTGTTAATATTGCTTATCACATTGGACGATTCATCAGTATTGCTGATTTACCCGAATTAGAAGAATGCAAAGCTGCCTTGATACATGATATTTACGAAATGCTCAAAGCCAAACCGCCAATCATAGAGCAAGTAATGCTGGCTACCACACTAATTCGGCTGGGAGAACCTGCACCCAGAATTGATTTTTTTAAAAATATTGATGAAATCCCCGTTGATAAATTCGATTTTTTTGTAGCTCCGTTTTTACTTTTCAAGAAAAGCACGGTTTCGATGGCTCATTGGAAAGTCTCTCACATTTTCTGGAAATGCCCAGCACACACATATTCTTTAGTATTGGAATATTTGTATTTAACATAATGTTTTAAAATTGCGTATTTTTACGCAGTAGAATGCGTAGATTAACGCTATAAATTTTATCAATAAATACAGACCTTTGTATATCGCATTGAATCCGCCCAATGCAACTTTATTTAGCCATGATATTCTAATATACATATCCTCACCTCAAAGCCTCCACTCGGGGGCTTTTTGTTTTATATCTCTTATTAAAATAATGTTTTAGGCTTTATTTTTTGATTGAGCTAAAATCGCTATTGTTTGGTCGTAAGGCGTTATGTTGGGTTGAGTAATTTCACTCAAATTTGTGCAGTCGCTCGCCTCATGGCGAGTGACGACTATTTGCAGGCTTCCAGCCAAAAGATAAAATGTCAGAATTAAGAAAAGCCAATACACCATTTGCAACTTATTTTGTAACACTCACGGTAGTAGGCTGGATTGATGTGTTTACGAGGAGAGACTATACCGACGAAATAATTAAAAATTTGGAGTATTGTAAAAAACACAAAGACTTAGAAATATTTGCGTATGTCGTGATGCCAAGTCATATACATTTAATTTGTAGAAGAAATAAAGGTCTTTTAAGTGATTTACTCAGAGATTTTAAGAGTTATACCGCAAAAAAGATTTTAAAATTAATCGAAGAAAATCCGCAAGAAAGTCGAAAAGAGTGGTTGATGTACATGTTTAAATTTTTTGCTAATCGTTACGCTCAAAATGCAGAATATATGTTTTGGCAAAAGACTAATCATCCAATCGAACTTTATTCGTCAGCAGTTATACAACAAAAGTTAGATTATATTCACAACAATCCAGTTGTGGCAGGAATCGTTACCGAACCCAACTTTTATCAATATAGTAGTGCGTGTGCGGTTTCGCCCTTGAAGGTTAGTAGTATCTGAATTTTTTCGGCGGGACGCCTTGTAATAATTGCCACTCGGCAGAGCCAAGCGGCTGCAAAGGTGATAAAAGAAATATCGTAATTAAAATATCAACCCCCAGAAGTCGCTCACCTCATAGCGAGTGACGACTATTAGCAGGCTTCCAGCCAAACAAAAAAAGCATTAAAAGTAAAAAACAGAATATAAATATGTCAAAAACACTTTTCGACAAAGTTTGGGATTCCCACGTTGTCCGTAAGATTGAGGATGGTCCAGATGTTTTCTTCATCGACCGCCATTTTATTCATGAAGTAACCAGTCCAGTTGCCTTTTTAGGCTTAGAAACCCGTGGAATCGACGTAATGTTTGCCAACCGAACATTTCGGCCAATCAGTTGGATGCCTTAGAAAAAAACACCGCTAAATATGGCATTTCTCATTGGGGGCTCGGACACGCCAAAAACGGAATCGTTCACGTTGTAGGGCCTGAGAATGGTATTACGCTTCCGGGCATGACAATCGTATGTGGCGACTCGCATACTTCAACTCACGGTGCATTTGGTGCCATTGCGTTCGGTATTGGTACCTCAGAGGTCGAAATGGTACTTTCGTCGCAGTGTATCATGCAGCCTAAACCAAAGAAAATGAGAATCACTATCAATGGTAAACTCGGCAAAGGAGTGTTGCCAAAAGATGCGATTTTGTATATTATCTCAAAAATATCGGCGAGTGGTGCAACGGGTTATTTTGTAGAATACGCTGGCGAAGTCTTTGAAAATATGACAATGGAAGGTCGTATGACGGTTTGTAATATGTCTATCGAGATGGGTGCAAGGGGTGGAATGATTGCCCCTGACGAAACAACATTTGCCTATCTGAAAGGTCGTGAACAAGCACCAAAAGGCGAAAAATGGGAGCAATTGGTTGAGTATTGGAAAACCCTCAAGACCGATGCCGATGCAACATTCGATTTAGAATATACTTATGATGCCGCCGATATTGAGCCACAAATTACCTACGGAACAAACCCGGGACTTGGTACGGGTATCTCTAAGCAGATTCCGACGGCCAACCAAGTATTAGATGGGGCAGCTTCTTACGCAAAATCGCTCAATTACATGGGCTTTGCCGAAAACGAAGAGATTGTTGGTAAAACAATTGATTATGTATTCTTGGGTAGCTGTACAAATGGCCGTATCGAAGACTTCCGTGCGTTTGCGTCGATTGTGAAAGGCCGCAAAAAGGCCGATAACGTTACGGCTTGGTTGGTGCCAGGTTCGCACATTGTAGAGGCTCAAATCAAAGAGGAGGGTATTCTCGATATTCTCAACGAAGCGGGTTTTGAATTACGTCAGCCGGGTTGTTCGGCATGTTTGGCAATGAACGATGACAAAATTCCGGCAGGAAAATACGCAGTTTCGACTTCTAACCGAAACTTTGAAGGCCGCCAAGGGCCGGGTGCCAGAACACTTTTGGCTTCGCCATTGGTAGCTGCCGCCGCCGCCGTAACCGGAAAAGTTACTGACCCAAGAGAATTAATCTAATTCTGAATGAGTGCATTAGCGAATGAGTGAATTGATTTATCTTGAAACTCTGAAACTTTTAACATTAAACTAAAAAATGGCTTACGATAAATTTACAGTATTAAGAAGTTCGGCAGTTCCGATGCCTATCGAGAATGTCGATACCGACCAAATCATTCCGGCACGTTTCTTAAAAGCTACCAAACGTGAGGGATTTGGTGATAACTTATTCCGTGATTGGAGATACAACAATGACGACTCTCCAAAACCAGATTTTGTCTTGAATAACCCAACTTACTCGGGTAAAATCTTAGTAGGAGGCAAAAACTTTGGTAGTGGTTCTTCTCGCGAACACGCCGCTTGGGCAATCTACGACTATGGTTTTCGTTGCGTAATTTCGAGCTTTTTTGCCGATATTTTCAAAGGTAATGCCATGAATATCGGAATTTTACCAGTGACTGTTTCGGCTGAATTCTTGGATAAAATTTTCCAAGCAATCGAGAAAGACCCTAAAGCCGAAATTGAGGTAGATTTACCTGCCCAAAAAGTGACGATTTTGGCTACTGGCGAATCAGAATCTTTTGGTATCAATGGTTATAAAAAACATAACTTAA
>JALOLV010000419.1 GCA_025455785.1 Spirosomataceae bacterium
GATAGTTGTCGATTTGGATGCGGAAGGAGTCAGCAAAACCAAACTCAACAAAATGGGTTGGCACAGCTCAGATACTGCCGAAATCAAGTTTGATGAAGTACGTGTTCCACTCGAAAATCTCATTGGTTACGAAAACGGTGGGTTTTACTACTTGATGGAAAGCCTGCAATTAGAACGTTTGGTTGCGGCTGTCATGGCGGTGGCGGGTTCTGAATTGGTCTTAGAAATTACACTTCAATACCTTCACGAAAGAGAAGCATTTGGTCGAAAAATTGCAAAATTTCAGGCTATTCGTCATAAAATTGCCGAAGTTGCAACCGAAATCGAAGTTGCCAAACAATTTGTTTACAATACTTGTAAGAAATTTGCCGATAGCGAAGTTGTCGTAAAAGAATGTTCGATGGCAAAATTGCATACTTCTGAGTTATCAAAAAGAGTCGTTGATACTTGTTTACAATTTTTTGGTGGTTACGGCTACATCGAAGATTATCCGATAGCCCGAATGTACCGAGATGCTCGTGTCGGTACTATTGCAGGAGGAACCTCCGAAATTCTCAAAGAAATAATTGCCAAAATCGTCATTGATGATGTACAATACAAGAAAGTTTACTAAAAATGCCTCGAAATCAACATTTTAGATTCAAGCAATTTACAATCAATCAAGATAAATGTGCGATGAAAGTCTGCACCGATGCTTGTATTTTAGGGGCGTTTGTTGATGTAATTAACGCTGACAAAATCTTGGACATTGGGGCGGGTACGGGCTTACTTTCATTGATGATAGCCCAACGAACCAACGCCCCGATAGAAGCAGTCGAGATTGATGAAGATGCTTATAATCAAGCAATTGAGAATGTTGCAAATACTCCATTTACCAATCAGATTAAGGTTTATAAAACGAGAATTCAGGAGTTTACGAGAGATTTATTCCGCTCTTATTCTCTCATCGTCAGCAACCCGCCATTTTACCAAAACTCATTACAATCGCCTGATAATCAAACAAATAAGGCATTACACAATACCGAATTAAGTTTTGAAGAGTTGGCCGATTGTGTTGCAAAATTACTCGATGTCAAAGGCCGATTCTTTGTACTTCTTCCCTATTCCGAAACCCAAAAATTTGTCGAAATCGCAAAAACGTACGGATTATTTGTAAATCATCAATTGCACATTCGCCACGATGAAAATAAACCAATTTTTAGGGTTGTCTCTACATTTACAAGTGATTCTAATTCGGAATTAATGATTGACGAGTTAAAAATTTGGCAAGAAAATGGCAAGGTTTATGACCAAAAATTCAGAGAGTTGTTGAAGGATTATTATTTGATTTTTTGAAGGACGAAAAAAACGTACCTTTGCATTATGGAAAAGACCCAAATATCAGTAGTCATACCGCTTTTTAATGAAGCCGAATCACTACCCGAACTCCACGATTGGATTGTTAGGGTAATGAAAAACCATAATTTTAGTTACGAAATTCTGTTTGTTGATGATGGTAGTACCGATGATTCTTGGAAAGTAATTTCGATGCTTTCGGAGAAAAATTCGTGCGTTCGTGGGTTTAAATTCGTGAGAAATTACGGTAAAACTGCTGCTTTGCAAACGGCTTTTAATCATACGGTTGGGAATGTTGTGATAACAATGGATGCTGATTTACAGGATAGTCCAGATGAGATTCCAGAATTGTACCGAATGATTGTTGAAGATGGCTACGATATTGTCTCGGGGTGGAAACAAAAACGCCACGACCCACTGAGCAAAACGATTCCGACCAAGTTTTTTAATGGATTAGCACGCTGGTTTTCGGGAATCAAACTCCATGATTTTAATTGTGGTTTGAAGTCTTACAATAGCCGAGTTATCAAAAATATAACGATTTATGGCGAAATGCACCGGTACATTCCGGTTGTAGCCAAGTGGAATGGTTTTAAGAAAATTGGTGAAAAAGTTGTTCAGCACCAAGCTCGTAAATACGGATATTCTAAGTTCGGCATCGAGCGTGCTATCGGTATTCTGGATATCCTTTCCATTACATTTGTCAATAAATTTGGTCGCCGCCCAATGCATTTATTTGGCTCGTTAGGAGTACTATCCTTTTTTATTGGATTTGTGATAACACTTTGGTTGGCTTTCGACAAAGTTTATAGTATTTATGCCCATACTTCGTATAGAAACCTAACCGATGACCCTAAGTTTTTCTTAGCATTAATTGCGATGGTGATTGGTTCTCAGTTGTTTTTGGCTGGTTTTCTTGGTGAATTATTCGTAAAAGGAACAATCAAACGTGACGAATATTTAGTCTCGGAAAGGGTTGGATGAAGCTCAACTTACACACCTCATAGAATCTACCATTTACCTTGATTTCAAGCCGCTGTATTTATTCATGACTTACTTTCAATCTTGTTTTCTGCCCAGCTTAGTACATTATAAATAAGTTGAAAAAATATTCAACATTCGTGTCTCTTCGTCTGGAACTGGGAAGGAACAATAGACATAAAGTACTGATTACCAAGAATCTACCAACCTTTTCCCCGACCCAATTTCATAGAAATGGGAGCAAAAAAATTAATGAACCTTAATTTACAATGTATCTCTTGTGAGGAGTTTTATTAGCGTTAAATTGCATGATTAGAAAAGATTGAAATCAATGGTAGAGTATGTGGCTTTAAGGCCGAAAATTAGGGTTTTGTAGTCTATCCGTTTCACTTTTTTCTCTGCAAAATTACTTCACGGTCTTTAAAAGAGTACATAGCACCTATCTGTTAGAATTATGTATCAGTTTGGTATCAAAATCTAAAAAATATTATATTTGAAAGATTTTTAGCTAAAATGATGGAATTAATTGCATCGAAATAGCTCTTAATCAATTTACACTGTTTTATATTGGCGGAGTTGAAAATTATTAAGGATACAAAAATATTTAATATTAAAGTCCGCATTAGCGGCAAATAAGACACTAAAAGAGTAGTTTTTTAGTAAATTTGATTAGAATGTTATAGGTCTGTTGGTTTCCGGCAGACCTATTTTTTGGA